>NZ_PDDM01000007.1 GCF_002914585.1 Pseudanabaena sp. BC1403 | reverse complement strand
TGGACAGTTAAGCTATACTCTAGGATTTCTAGCTTCAGTGGTTATGTACGGACTGGTTACCGTGATTCACACTGAACGAATCGCACTTGTTGATGAGTTCTAGGAGGTTATCGGTTTGGGGTTCGAGGTGTTGGCGCAGTCGGGCGCGTGCGTCGGGGTTGCCTTTGAGTTTGGCGCTAAATTTGCCGATGCCGAGGAGGTCGGCGGTGACTTCACCTGTGCTGCTGGCGGCGACTTTGCCGATGAGGGGAATGTTACCTTCGCCTGAGACGCTGACATCGCTTTGGAGGACACTCCAAGTTTTTTGGAGGAGTCCCTGAAAGCCTGTGGGATTGAGTTCGATTTTGGCGGCGGTGAGGCTTTTGCTGATTTGGCGAGCGACGGTGAGGAGGATGTCGGATATGTCTACGTCGGTCATGACGAGGTCTTCGCTGGAGTCGAGATAGACGACGTGAAAGCCTTCGCGTTCGAGTTCGTATTTGAGTTTGCCGAGTTCGGTGGATTTGCCGCAGCCGATGTGACCTGTGAAGAGTTGATGGCTGCGATCGTCGCTACGGGTAATCGTGCGATAGAGTTCGTCGATGAGGCTGACGGTTTTGCGTTTGCCGCTTCTAGCGGCGGTGAAGTCGATGTAGTAGCTGCGGTCTGTTTCGTTGGAGACAATGAGGGTTTTGTTGGGGTTGCAAGCTTTGAAAAATTTGAGAGGGTCGAAGGTCATGGGTTTGTGGATTGGAGGAATTTTGGCTTCGGTTTGATGTGTCTAGCCCCCTAAATCCCCCAATTCTGGGGGACTTTAAGAGTTTGAATTTATCTTGTTCCCCCCAGAATTGGGGGGCTAGGGGGGCTATACAGTTCAATCATGGGAAAAACTCTACTTGAGCAAATTTAGCAATTTGGAGCAGGACATTTGATAAATCATACGAGTCTCTCTGTCTTCGGTTTAATGGATTTAAGCCCCCTAAATCCCCCAATTCTGGGGAACTTTAAGAGTTTTTAATTTGTCTTGTTCCCTACATCTCTCAAGTCTATAGGACTTAGACCTGAATCTGGTTCCCCCCAGAATTGGGGGGCTAGGGGGGCTATATACTTCAATCACGGGAAGAACTCTACTTGAGCGAATTTAGCAATTTGGAGCAGGACATTTGATAAATCATTTATCACTTCTTCGTTGGTAAATCTGAGAACGTGATAACCAAAGGTTTGTAGTTCATCTGTTCGTGCTTGATCGTAGGATTGTTGCTGATTATGAATGCTGCCATCGACTTCTATCACCAATTTGGCACTAGGACAATAAAAGTCAACGATAAATCTTCCAACAGGATGCTGACAACGAAATTTAAGTTGACCGATTTTGCGTCCTCGTAATGATTGCCACAATATTTCTTCAGCAGGTGTTAACTGTTTCCGTAAGCGACGGGCAGATTCTTCAATCTCTCTGGTAGTACCACGAATTCGATTAGAGTTTTTCATGTTTTGATAGTATCTCATGCTCTACGTTTTGATGTGTTTAAGCTTTCTAAATCCCCCAATTCTGGGGGAATTTAAGAGTTTTGATTTGTCTAATCCTCTAGATCTCTCAATTCTGGGGGACTTTAAGAGTTTTAGTGTGTCTAGCCCCCTAAATTCCCCAATTCTGGGGGACTTGAAGAGTTGAGTTTTGATTTGTCTAGTTCTCTAAATCCCCCAATTTTCGGGGGGTTGAAGAGTCTTAAACTATCTAGTCCTCTCAATCTCTCAGTTCTGAGGAACTTGAATCTGAATCTGGTTACCCCCAGAATTGGGGGGCTAGGGGGGCTAAACATTTGCTTTAAATGAAAATTTGTGCGTATGGACTTCTCAAATACTTTCTTAATCTCTTTTACCAATGAAAATAGAGGAGAGAAGGGTTGGTTTTCCATTTTTTAGGAAGTTGAAGGAGGTCTTGGGTGGGGGGATGCCTTCACAGGCGGTTTTGGCGCGTTGGCGGAGAACTCGGGTTTCTTTGGAGAGTTGACGATCACTATTGAGAGCTACAAAATCTTGCAAATAAAGTTTAAGATCATTATTTAGCGCCATAAAATCTTGCAAATAGTTACAACTTCGTGCCAATGAGAAATCTAGATCAATATGCCATAGCTGCGCTGTGCTATCCCAACTCCCTGTGACAACACTCTTGCCATCGGGAGAAAATGCGACACTAAAGACAACATCTTGATGTCCTTGGAAAGTTTGCATCAATCGCCCGTCAATGTTCCACAACTTCGCCGTTTTATCCCAACTCCCTGTGACAATACTCTTTCCATCGGGAGAAAATGCAACGCTATAGTAGACCTGAGACTGGCTTCCTTGGAAGGTTTGTAGCAATCGCCCATCAATGCTCCACAACTTCGCCGTTTTATCTTCACTCCCAGTGACAATGCTTTTTCCATCAGGAGAAAATGCGACGCTATAGACTGAATCTTGGTGTCCTTGGAAAGTTTGTAGCAATCGCCCATCAATGCTCCACAACTTCGCCGTTTTATCCCAACTTCCTGTGACAATGCTTTTTCCATTGGGAGAAAATGCGACGCTATAGACTGAATCTTGGTGTCCTTGGAAAATTTGTAGCAATCGCCCATCAATGCTCCACAACTTCGCCGTTTTATCTCCACTCCCTGTAACAATGTTCTTTCCATCGGGAGAAAAAGCTACACTAGAGACAGAATTTTGGTGTCCTTGGAAAGTTTGCAACAAGTGTCCGTCAATGCTCCACAACTTCACCGTTTTGTCCCAACTTCCTGTGACAATGCTCTTTCCATCGGGAGCAAACGCGACACTAGAGACTGAATCTTGGTATCCTTGGAAAGTTCGCAACAAGTGTCCATCAATGCTCCACAACTTTGCCGTTTTACCCGAATTTCCTGTGATAATGCTCTTTCCATCGGGAGCAAACGCGACGCTGAAGACTTGAGATTGCTGTCCTTGGAAGAAGATTTGCAACAAGTGCCTGTCAATACTCCACAACTTTGCAGTGTTGTCCCAACTCCCAGTAGCAATACTCTTACCATCGGGAGAAAATGCAACACTATAGACATTATCTTGATGTCCTTGAAAAGTTTGTAGCAAGCGCCCATCTATGCCCCACAACTTCGCAGTTTTATCCCAACCTCCTGTGACAATACTCTTACCATCGGAAGAAAATGCCACGCTATAAATATAATTTTGGTGTCCTTGGAAGGTTTGAAGCAAGCTTCCGTCTATGCTCCACAACTTCGCAGTAGTGTCCCAGCCTCCTGTGACAATACTCTTACCATCGGGAGAAAAAGCGACGCTAAAAATAGAATTTTGGTGTCCTTGAAAGGTTTGAAGCAAGCTCCCATCTATACTCCACAACTTCGCAGTGCTGTCCCCACTTGCTGTGACAATACTCTTACCATCGGGAGAAAAAGCGACGCTGGAGACAGAATCTTGGTGTCCTTTGAAGGTTTGCAGCAAGCGTCCGTCAATGCTCCACAACTTCGCTGTTTTATCCCCACTTGCTGTAACAATACTCTTACCATCGGGAGAAAAAGCGACGCTAAAAATAGAATTTTGATGTCCTTGAAAGGTTTGTAGTAAGCGCCCATCTATGCTCCACAACTTCACCGTTTTGTCCCCACTGCCTGTGACAATGCTCTTGCCATCGGGAGAAAAGGCAATGCTATAGACTCTACCTTGGTGTCCTTGGAAACGACTTTTCTCGCGGAAGACATTAATCGCAGGGCGTAAAATACCTATTGGGCGACGGTAGCTACTACGCAGAGTTTCAGGCTTAGCCTTTCCACTTTTGACATTTTCGATCGCCTCAACCTGATCTTCTATCGTCATGGCATCAGCATTGAGTAGTCCATTCCAAATCAGGATATCAGCAGTCCTTTTAGCCTCACTGGCTGTATCATCAGCAATAATTTTCTGCCAAACTGCCAAGCATCCAAAAGTAACCGCTAACATTGCCACCCCTGCCGTAGAGAACAAAACCTTAGTTAGTTTTCGGTTATTCCGTTTTGACTCTTCTAGCTTCTCTTGCAGAACTTGCTCAGCCTTTTGCTCTGCCTCCTTCCGCTTTTGTCGTTCCGACTCTAATTGCTTCGACAACTTCTCTCCAAAAATTTGACGAATCGGTTTTACGAGATAGTCATGAATCAATAGATAACGATTTTCTGGCAAAGCCGACACCTCAAAAGCTAAACCCGAACCTTTGAGAACTGTTAACACAAAATCTAAATCTCCTGTTACTGCAAATTCTCTCACTTCAGGCAACAGATCATCCGTCAACAACCGTACATCCATTTGTAATTCCGTTTTAGTTTTCGCAGGACGCTTTTCTGGTTCCTCTGTAAGCGCAAATAACACCCTTGGAGCCAATACCCAATTTACTTCGCCACAATCTCTCACCACCTGTATCAGCAAACTTCTTACTAGAGATTGTTTAGGATTTGGAGGCACAGACTCATACGCCGCCAAAGTCGTAATCTTCGCCTCCCCATGCAACATCTGCGCCCCCACCACCTGCAACTCAATCGGACGCACCTCCCCAAACTCCGCCGCCAGATCCGTCACCAACCGATCCACCAGCGACTCCTCCAACCGATAAGGCGATCGCTCTGTCAACTCCTTGATTACCGCTTTCGCCCTCTCCTTCGAGAAATTACCGAGGTAATAGCGCACATTCTTATTGAGAATGTCATTATAAATTATTTCTAAATTGGCAAGGCGATCGCACTCCAACAAATAATGAATATAATCCTCCCGCAACGACAAAATCACCCATACATAAGGCACGGCAAGACATTCGCGCAAAAAATCATATAACTTACGGCGATCGGGTACATCCGTATGCTTAAAAAAGAACTCCTCAAACTGATCGAAGATGAGAACCGTAATTAGATTTTGGCGATCGCGATCGTGGAGTTGAGCGATAAGTGACTCAGATCCCCCTAAATCCCCCTTATAAAGGGGGACTTCAATATCTTCTTCTTCTTTCCCCCCCTTTACAAGGGGGGCTAGGGGGGATCTATCCAACTTATGTGCTACGAGGGAATCCGATCCCCCTAAATCCCCCTTGTAAAGGGGGACTTCAAGATCTTCTTGTTTTCCCCCCTTTACAAGGGGGGCTAGGGGGGATCTCCCCAACTTATTTACCAATTCCCCTTGCCAATCCTCATAATGCTCAATCACCACAGGCTGAACCGATCGCGATTGATGAATAACCTTCCGTAAGGCTGGCACTAACCCCGACTGTAACAGCGAACTTTTCCCCACACCTGAAGGTCCATGCACCACCGTTAACCGACAATCGCTGCGTTTAACCCGATCCACCAATGCCTCAATATCTGCCTGTCGTCCTGAAGCCGCAACCTCCTCCATCGCATCCTCACCGATCGCCCCCACACGACGCTGTGGTTGCAACCTTCCCGCCCCAATAAACGCCCGAAAACCATAACTCGTTTCCACCGACTCGCGATCGCACTTCACCGTAAACGCATCACGATAATTTCCTACCGCCGTATAAGCCCGATGCAACGCTTGCAAAATCCGGATATGCAAATCAGGATCGACCTCTGGCAATACCAAAGCTTTCGCCCGTTCTAAAGATGCGATCGCCTCCTTTGCTTGATTCATACCAATCAGCGATCGCCCGAAAGACAACAAATAAAAACCTTGGCGCTCCTGTCCCTGTAAAGCTTTCTCTGCTTCAGTCTTAGCAACTTGCCAATCTTGACTGGCGATCGCCACCTCGGCACGTAACCCCGCCGCCCAGTCTGGCAAAATTATCAACTCATTCGCAAAATTTGCTAATGCTTCCCATTGAGTCGCCTTTCCAGTTTCAGGCAAAGCTAAAGCCAATAAAATCTCACCTAAAGCCAAGGCTACCGATGCTTGTTTTCCCTCAGACTCATGCCAAGCCATCTGTAACTGCTCACGGGCGCGATCGCAATAATCCAAAAAATTTACGCGCTCCTGTTTGCCCCGCAGTTGCCACCACAGCCCCAACCGATAACGCGCCGCCGCCGCCAAACTCCCCGTACTCACCTGCGCCAGACAATTCTCAAAATGCGCCCTTGCAGCATCACCACTCCCCGCCTCAATCCCAAACGCCAACGCAACCTTTGCCGCTAACTCAGGCGATCTATTTCCCTCAAGGCGCTGCCATTCCTGCCATGCCCACTGCAACTCTTGCCCAATTCCGCGTTTCCCCTCCCGCGCAAACGCCCAATCCAAAACATCCGCAGTCTCACGCTCTAGCATTGCTTGTAATTCTGCACGAGCCAAACCAAAGTCAAAGGGAGGCGCAGCCCAACTTGCCAAATCAGGCGATCGCCTGCGTAGTTGGGCATCCACATCATCCGTCACCCATAGCACCAAGGGAAACTTAAACCGCTTCCGAAATTCTTCCCGCGCATTATTCGCCAGCGCCAAAATGTCATGCAAGTGCGGCGAATCTTCCAACCCCGTGACACTAATTACCTGTGTCCCCTCACTCACCTCATCCAAAATATCGACAAGATTCACCACCCCATCTGCATCCGTGACATGGCGATCATAAAGCCCAGATCCCAATTGCGCTTTCAAATCCGCTACAAGGCGATCGCGTACATCTATCGAATTACAACGCGCCAACAGTAAAGCAAAATCGCCGACCGAAAGTGCGATCGCCCGTAATAGCCGTTTCAGAGTAGCCTGTCTATCTGCACTCATCTCTATTCACATCAGCGCTTTTCAATTAAAACTTTTGAGCCAATTCACTGAACGAATCAAAAAACTCAGAAGCTGCTCAAGTATAAATGCTATTTCTCAATATTTCGATAGTTTATCATTTAGAAATATTTAGGACTTATGCAAATAAACCAAGAACTGAAGTTCTTAGCTAAAAGATCAAATCTACTGAATCCGACTGAAGAATACGTCTGAATTTAAAAAATACCTGCGGATTCGTAGAGGCGGCGAATGAGAGAGAGTATTTTGCGATCGTAGAGAGGATCGATCGTCCAGCGTCCAGTTAGTTGATGTAAAACTGGGGCAATACCTCTCGCCACCAAATTGAATCTGGGTGCAACGAGTGGTTGAAATAGCGGAGCATTACTGGCATAGGCTTTAAGTTGTTGGATATGCGCTCTTACTCCTGTGCGCTGATCGGTAAAACTTGCTCCTACTCCATTTGTATGAGAACTGGCTGCTGCACCCAAACTAGCAAAATTATTTTGCTCAGGCTCAATACCTTTGACAAATCTGAGAAATCCCGTCTCAATACACATTTGGCAAAAAGCAATATCGTGATTTACCCCTTCAATTTCTGCTTCTTCGCGATATATATGCGGCAGATCGCTATATTTAGTGAGAACTGCTTCATTATTATTTTTAAGGAACATCAGCATTTGCACTTCCGAAGCATTTCCAACCCCCATGATCTGATCGATTTGTCCAGTGAAAACTTTGAAAATTGTTTTCAAATAAAGAGTGCGTGTATTGCTATCCCAAGATACGGAAGTATTGAGCTCGCGTAGCGCGATCGCCTGTACATAGACAATACCTTGATAACGGAGACGACAGTTTAGAGGAATTTGGTTGAGAGCGAAGCCGAGGCGATCGACTAAATCAGCAGGTACAAAAACATTGCCTGAAACTAAAATCCCTTTTTCTTCATAACTTTGACCATTGAGATTGATATTAATCTCTGGATGAGTAACGGGCTTGATATTAGTGGGGCGATTGGATGGCGAATATACAGGAATCGTCGTGGCAGTTTCGTTAATCCATGCTTGCAAACCATCGGCAATTCCGATCGCATAGTCGCGTCGCCTTGTTTGCATTAATAACTTATCTTGAGAATTGTTAGAAAAAACTAATTCCAGTAAAATAGAAGGAACTGAAATTTGGCGGCAAAAGCTCAAACTACCTATGCCCGCGATCGTATCCGCTTTTGCGCCGCGATTGATGATTTCAGGTACACGCTTAGTTAAAGCGCTGGTAAGTATTTCTGCTTGCCGTTTACGTAGGGCGTTATTTGTAATGTAATAGCCAGTTGTACCGCGTAACTCACTAGCATTAGCAATATCTATTTGCAATGACAACGCCACATCTTGAGATGTAGCTCTTGCATTAATCCATGCGATCGTCTCAGATAAATTTAAATCATCACTAGGGATGCTGATCGAAATGCCCCGCGATCGCAATTCGGCAATCACTAAGTCTCTGGTGGCAGCTAATTCAGCAGTTTCCATCGCTCCACCCGTCACCTCACTTAGATCGCGAAATGAACCCTCAAAACCACCGTGACCTGCGGAAATAAATATTTTACCCATATCTCTATCTGCCAGCCAATTTCAGCAACCAAAAAAGTCTTCGTAAGTCTATCAGCTTTTGTCCTGTTTGACTGTTTATTGTTAAAAATAGAAGGGCGCAAAGCGCCCTTCTATTTTTTTGCTTGAGATTTGATCGTAAAAACATCAAAATTGGTTTCATAATTAATACAACACTTTGTGAATGTGTGCTGAACATATTCGCAAAACAAAAATCAATCTCAGTGAGGTTTTTGGCTTTGTATTTTGCCATAGGCAAAATACAAAGCGATGTATTTCTGGTTATTAGGGCGGGAATCTTCAAAAAGCACCAATCATGAAAAAAAGAGTTAATCTTACCTTCCCCAAGCGATCAATCAGCATTCCGATCACCTATCGGCTTGCCAAAGATTTTAATATTGCCGCCAATATAATTCGCGCCCAAGTTGCCCCCAATAAAGTTGGCAAAATGGTGCTGGAGCTATCAGGCGATATTGACCAACTTGAAGAAGCGATGGACTGGATGCGATCGCAAGATATAGAGGTTTCATTACATGGGCGCGAAATTGTGATCGATGATACTGCCTGTGTCGATTGTGGCTTATGTACTGGTGTTTGCCCCACTGAAGCATTGACCCTCGATCCGAAGACTTTTCAGCTTAACTTTCTGCGATCTCGCTGTGTGGTGTGCGAACAATGCATTACTGCATGTCCTGTTAACGCGATATCTATCAACCTATAGCTTTTTTTAGCAATTTCAAATCAAAAGAGCCACAACAAATTTTTTGAAAGTCTTGCTTTGCGAGACTTTCAAAAAATTTGTTGGTTCATGTATGAGTGCAAAGCAATGTAAGCTCAAAAGAGGTAATGCTTAAGATACAAATCAACAACAACTGATTTGCGATCGCGATAACCGCCTATAATGATACAAAAAGTAACAATTTCGCATAAACCCTTTAATAAATCAAACTTTGAGTCATAACTCATGCATTTTGAGTTTTTTTCGCTAGAAATTATTCAAGAATGGACGCAGCAGTATGGATACTGGATTATATTCTTAGGCATCATGCTTGAGAATGCAGGTATCCCATTACCAGGGGAGACGATCACCTTAGTTGGTGGATTTTTAGCTGGAAATGGTGAGTTGCGATATCCATTAGTTTTGCTATGCACTGTCGCAGGAGCGATCTTAGGAGACAGTGCAGGTTACTGGTTAGGACGTTGGGGAGGCTTGCCAGCATTAGAAAAAATCGGCAAGTTGTTTCGGATGCCCAGCGATGAAATTGCGATCGCACGTGAAAAATTTCGCGGTAGCGCTGATCGGGCCGTCTTTTTTGGGCGCTTTATAGCTATTCTACGAATCTTTGCTGGTCCAATGGCGGGCTTGTCAGGGATGCCATACTCTCGATTTCTATTTTTTAACGCCACAGGGGCGATCGTTTGGGCAACAGTCACCACTGGAGTCGCTTACTACGCAGGCACATTAATTCCCCTAGAGGCGCTAGTCTCTGGAGTTGTTAGGATTAGTTCAATTATTCTAAGCGGTGTAGTTCTATGGTTTGCTTCGCCCCCTGCATTCCGATGGCTTAAGGCAAGATTTATCAGCTGGCGCAATGCAAATAAACCTCAATCTTCAAAACCTAGTCAACCTACTCTCCAATCTGCTCAAGAGCCACCTGTACTCTTATCAATCACTGAAGATAAAGTGATGGTGAAAATAGAAAAAGATTAAACACAAAAAGACGGGCTACCTAATAGGTGGCCCGTCTTTTTGTGTTTACGGAGAGAGAGGGATTCGAACCCTCGGTTGCTTTCACAACATTCGATTTCAAGTCGAACGCATTCGACCACTCTGCCATCTCTCCCGTTGGATATTCTAAAGCATGATTACACCTAACACAAGCAAAAAACAAAGACTCGCATTGCGAGTCTTTGTTTTTTGATGTTTGAGTTTCAAATGAGTATGCACTCATTTGAAACTCAAACATCAATCCTATGCCAAAGGCAGAATGAAAACCCCTACAGGCTAACGAGCCATTGACCTATGCCTTGACCGCAGACATCGACAAGGTATAGTAACCCAACTGGTTAGGAACTCTCTCCCATTTGCCATCCAGCTTGCCCTTAGACAAGTTTTTGGTAACGCGATCCTTTGCTTGACGGAAGTTTTCTGCTGAGAGATCACCATACAGAGCTTTGACAACGCTATCAGCATTGACAAACTCGCCTTTACGCTCTTGCAAAACCTTCTCGATCGCATCAGTTAAGGTATTGCCTTGATAGAGAGGGCGCATAATCAGAGAACTCATGCGTCCAGACTTCTTAGGCTGTGAAGCCTTAGATGCTTCAGCATCAGCTTTTTTTGAAGCCTTAGGAGCTGCCTTTGGAGCCGCAGCTTTAGGAGAGGCTTTGGTTGCTAAAGCCTTAGGAGCTTTGGTTGCTAAAGCCTTAGGAGCTTTGGCTGCTTTAGTTGCTTTAGGAGCTGGAGCTGCCTTAGCAGCAGTTTTAGCAGCAGTTTTAGCAGCTTTGGCTACTTTAGGAGCAGGAGCTTCAGTCTTCACAGATGCAGCTCTACCTCTCTTAATGGTAGAGGTAGGGACTGTTTTCAAGGTTTCTAAAGATAATGTGTAGTAACCAAGTTGGTTAGGAACACGCTTCCATCTATCTTCGCCTTTGCCCTTAGAGAGGTTTTTGGTGACGCGCTCCTTAGCAACGCGGAAGACAGTCTCAGTTAGATCACCGTAAAGGATATTGACCACGTCATCAGCATTTACAGCTTGACCTTGGCGTTCATTCAAAATCTTTTCGATCGCTTCTGTGAGGGTAAGACCATCATAGGCAGGACGAGTTGTCAAAGAGCCACGACGATGTCCTCTTCCTCTTCCTTTGGCGGTAGGAGCAACTTCAGGCTTAGCGACGGCTTTAGGTTTGCGTCCTTTAGTAGGGGCGGGTGGAACTTCAGCAATGATGACGGGAGCAACAACAGGAGCGACAACTTCGACTTCTTTCTTTTTAGCTTTGGTCTTAGGAGCTTCGGCGGGTAATGTGCCTAGAAGAGCTTCAACATGGGCGAGTTGGGCACGGGCTTGAGCAACTTTATCTTCATATTCAGAGAGGAATCCTTGCAAACTGCTATGCAAAGCTTGTAAAGTCGCGCCAAAGCCGTCTGGCTGTAAGGTTACAGGTAGATCTATAGTCATATTACGGAAACCAAAAAGATAGTAATGATTAATTGATTAGATTAGCTTGTTTCTTCATACGTTTGCTTATGATGGAAGAAACTCATCATTTCGTTCTATCATGTTTTGAGAGAACTCGCAATAGTTTGGAAAGAATTCTCACTATTTTATTTTTTTTTAGAAGAAAGAGGTCATATAAAGTACCCTCTCTCTTACTAATTGCCATTTTTTTAATCCAAGGAGAAACTTTGCTTCGGCAGCCCGATCGCTATTGGGATATCTCTCCAGTATTGTTTGTAAATAGTGAGGTTGGTCGCTGAGAAAGAAGCTAGAAAATAGCAAATCGTCAATATATGTGCTTTGAGGAAACTTAGCCTGTAACTCAGCGATAATCTCATCGATCCGTTTTTGATATTCAGAGCGTAAGCTTCTTGGCAAGTCATCCAAGTTAAAACGTTTACCTATGGCTGCTGGGAGTGTAGATAAGATTCTTTCAAAACTGCTGTTGAATTGATTAAAGCTTACCGTTGCAGTTACTCCTGCGGGAGGAAGGATTTCTGAGGGATTGTGGTTTTCCCACTGGTCAATTAAAGTCATAGCCAGCATATATAAAGTTTTTTCGCGAACTATTGGGGATGTGCTGCTGTCTTCGAGTAGTTCTTGATAGATAGAGATGGCGATCGCATTTGCACTATGCGGCAGATAACCGCGTAAGACTGGCAAATTTAGACGACCGTTTTTCCATCCGCCAATACCTGCCCAATTTGAAGCAATTTGATAGCGCGATTCGGGTGTATTTTCGATTTGCCATTGGAGGAGCTTTTGCCAGCGTAGTTTTTGTTCGCTCAGCAGCCATTGAGTTTCTTTTTTGTACCTAGCTACTCGATCGTACCAACTGTAATGCTTTCGACTAGGATCTTGAGGATAGAAATATGCATCAAGGATGCGATCGGGAAGTGTTTCTAGTTTTATATTTTCGGCAGTCTCTAGAGCTTTGGCATAGTCTTGCGATCGCGCGTATTGGATAGCGATCGCATATTGCAAGAAAGGAGCTAATGGTTGATTTTCTGGTTCTTGCAAAAGTATTTGCATTTGCTCGATAGACAAGCCAACATTTAGCAAGATGCGAATATGGGGAAAGGCGAGATAGAGGGCATCGCGATCGCCCATTGGATGAGCCATTATTTTAATCCAGAGGCGCATCGCTCCCATAATGTCATTATTGTCTTGTAAACTTAAGGCAAGGTAGTAAGAGGCATCATCTGCCGCTGAATGCTCTCCATATCGATCGATCCAGTCTTGCCAAGCATTGAGACGTTTCCGAGCTGTCATCTTTGCATTGTGATCGAGGATCTCTTGACTACGCTTCTCATTACCAAAATAAGAACGTCCCCTTAAATCGCCATATTCGCGAAATCCTTTCACAAATTTTGACTGCGGATATTTCTCCACCATTCCCAAAAGTAAGAAATAAGCGTGCCAACGCCTTCCTGAATAATTTAATGTGCCAGCAAGATAAGTAAGGGGATAAAGTTCTGGCAAGTCATTCTCCAAAATATCTTGAAGGATTTCCGACGCTTGCTCGTCTCCATGCCGATCAAGTTCGGCGATCGCCCAGATCCGATCTCTAGCCTTTTCCTCATCTGTGGAGAGATCGTTTGCTAAAGCGCGAAAGAAGGCACGACCGAAGGGAGTAATCTCTCCTGCTTTAATTTTGCCCAGACGCTCAACCAAAATTTTGTCTCGTTCATCAGTGGATTGTTTTTGGTATAAAGCGATCGCCTCATTTATTTGACTTTCTGTCGGATCTTGCAATTGCTCATACTTCTCCCATTCAGATGCCCCTACAAAAGCCTTAGCTTCATAATTATTTTTACCGTAAACTGCTTCATATTCACTCAGGTTTTCTAAAAAACGAGCGTTAAAACCATAGAATTGTGGAGAATCTCTCGGTTCCAGATTTGCTTTAGCTAAGGCAATCAACTCTGCTCTTACTTTAGGATCGTCCAAGCCAAAATCCTTCTTCCAAGATATAGTCTGACTCCACCAACTACTATATTCATCTTCAAAAAGCGATCTATAGTCGTCGCTATATCCACCCAAACGAGTAATCTTTCGTTTTATTTGTTGACGCAACCACATAGTCGTATAGGGTTTGCCGAGGCTGCGAATACCTTCAATACCATACTTTCGTCTCGTTCCATCACCAAAGCTAGCGTAATAGCTCAGTAAAGGATAAGCTTTTGCTCCATAACGCTTCCAAACTGGATTTGCAACTGTTTCTCGTCCCCATTTTGCCTGAATGAAGTCTTGACGGATGGCTTGAGCGATTTCTTGCCATTGCGGATCGAAGCGTAGGCGATCGCGCAGTACGTCATCGATTTCTAATTGGGCAATTTCTTCAGGACTGAAGGAATCCGCAAGTCGCGACATCTCGGCAGGGCTAGGGATTTTGTCGGTACGCGAATCAAAGATTTTCGCAGACTTAACCTCTAATCCAAACAAGCAAAAAGTTACGCATACAGACAATATGTATAGATGCTGCCTTTGCATATCTATCTTTAAAAATTTGTGTTTATTTCATTCTAATTGGTGTTCGTTCAAAACTATCCCTGCCCTTTTAATTGCAAAAGAAACTTTGCCTCAGCAGCGCGATCGCTATTGGGATATCGCTCTAGCAATTGTTGTAAATAATTGGATTGCTCACTGAGAAAGAAGCTCGAAAATAGCAAATCATCAATATATTGGCTCTGAGGAAACTTCACCTGTAACTCAGTGATGATGCCATCAATGCGCCTTTGGTAGTCAGAACGCATGTTCTTTTCGCGTTGCTCGTAATCTTGGTAAGAATAGCTACGTCTACTCATTGGTTGATATTGCTTAGTAGTCGTCACTCCTGCGGGTGGATGGATACGTTGGGTTTCTGAGAAAGTGTGGTTTTCCCACTGGGCAAGTAGGGTCATTGCTACCATGTAAAGAGATTTTTCTCGGAGTTCGGTCGGGAGACTGCGATCCTCAAGCAAGTTTTGATAGAGAGAAAGAGCGATCGCATTTTGACTGCCAGCTTGATATTTAGCGAGGATTTCTGCATTACTGCGTTTAGATTCATCACATACCCACCATTCGCGACAGCCCCAATCTGTCGGCAGGCGATAAAGGCGACTACCATCCCAGATTGGTAAATAACCGTTTTTCCATCCTCCCATGCCTGCCCAATCGGAGGCAATCTGATATCGTGATTCAGGAGTATTTTCGATTTGCCATTGGCGGAGTTTTTGCCACCGTAATTTTTGTTCGCTCAATAATGATTGAGCTTCTTTCTTAAAATTTTCGACCTGATTATATTGCCATGACCAACTCTGTCGTCCTTGCGGATAATAATAAGCTTCAAGGATGCGATCAGGCATAGCTTCTAGTTGCACATTTGCTGATATCTCTAGGGCTTTAGCATAGTTGTGCGATCGCGCATGTTGAATAGCGATCGCATATTGTAAAAGTGATGCAATAGGTTGATTTTCTGGTTCTTGCAGGAGGGTTTGCATTTGCTCAATGGACAGACCTACATCAAGGAGTGTGCGAACATGCGGAAAAGCAAGATAAAGAGCATCGCGATCGCCCATTGGTTGTGCCATAACTTTGATCCAGAGGCGCATCGCTCCGACAATATCATTGTTGTCTTGGAGGCTTAGGGCAAGGAAGTGATTAGCATCATCGGCTCCCGAATGATCGGGATATCGCTTAAGCCAATCTTGCCATGCACTAAGGCGTTCTTTTTCAGAGCGTTTGGCATTACTAGCAAGAATTGCTTCACTACGGGGCTGACCGTCAAAATAAGAGCGACCTGTTAAATCACCATATTCGCGACAGGCGATCGCAAATTTTGATAGCGGATATTTCTCCACCATTCCCAGCAGCAAGTAATAGGCATAGTCACCTTTTGACGCAAAATTTTCGTAACTGACGATCCGTGAGAGGGAATGTAGTTGAGATAGATCGTTATTCAAAATATTTTTGAGGATTTCTGTCCCTTGAGGATCACCATGTCGATCCAATTCTGCGATCGCCCACATGCGATCGCTAGCAGTGCGGTCATTAGCTAAAGAAAGAAAGAAGGAGCGAGCGAAGGGTGTGATTTGTCCTGCTTTGATAGCACCTAATCGCTCAACTAAAATATGCTCTTGGGCATCGCTAGACAACTTTTGATAGAGGGCGATCGCAGATTTGACTTGAATATCTGTAGGCTTTTGAAGTTGCTCGTACTGTAACCATTCCGATAGACCCACAAAATTCTTGTCCTTCTCGTAGGTGTTTTTGCCATACACAGCTTCATAACCTAGTAATTGAGTTAAAAAACCTAGATTAAATTGGTCGTAATATTGCGGCGAATTCCGAGGTTCAAGATTTGCTTTGGCAAGACTGATTAACTCTTCCCGTACTTTTGGATCATCCAAGCCAAACTCTTTTTCCCAGTCCTTGCTTTGAGCCTCTGAAGTATAGGGAGCGATGTCATAAAAGTTAGGATAAGCCAAACGTCGTTGAATCTGTCCTCTCAGCCACAGAGTTGTATAGGGTTTACCTAGACGACGAATTCCTTCGATACCATACTTTTGGCGAGTATCATCACGGGAGCTAGCATAATAACTCAGTAATGGATATGCCTTGGCTCCATATTTTTTCCAGACTGGATTCTCAACTGGATCTTTTCCCCATTTAGCAACAATAATATCTTGGCGAATTGCTTGAGCGATTTCTTGCCATTGGGGATCAAATCGAAGGCGATCGCGTAAGATATCGTCGATTTCCAGTTGTGAGATTTCTTGGGGACTGAAGGAATCCGCCAGTTTTGACATTTCAGATGGACTAGGTATTTTAACTGTCCGTGATTGAAATACTTCTGTTGCTTTAAGTGCTATGCCAAACGAGAAGATAGTGGCGACTATAGTCAATATATATAGATATCGCTTTTGCATTTTGATCTCCAAGTTTAGACAGGCTGACAGAAAGCTAGATAAGAATTTGCTTTTTATCATTAAACTTGATTTTGGTGAGATAGAAATACTTCTCAGCAATTAAACCCAAAAAGAAAAGGCTCCACGAAGTGCAGCCTTTTCTTTTTGAGGTTTGTTTTAAAAGAATAAATGGCTTTCGGGTTGAATATTGATTTCCATCGGTACGGCTTGTGGATCGGCTGAGAGCGCAAACATGATTGCATTTGCCGCTGTTTCAGTCGTTAGCATTTTGCTGCGATCAACCTTCAGGCTGACATTATCCCAGAATGGCGAATCAATTCCCCCAAAATAAAATAGAGTCACCTTAATCCCCAAACGACGAAGCTCATCTGCCATACATTTGCTAAATCCGATCGCCCCAAATTTTGATGCACAATAAGCTGATGCCATAGCCATGGGATGTTTGCCAAGAATGCCAATTACATTACAGATATGACCAATCTTGCGATCCTTCATTGCATTAGCAACCACTTGACTGGTATAGAAATTTCCCTTGAGATTAAGATCCAGCATATGGTCAAGTTCTTGAGGTTCAATGCGAAGGAATTGCTTCATCACACCCGCACCTGCGGCATTCACTAAGACATCAATCTGTCCAAACTTGGCGATCGCTTTCTGCACCATCGCTTCGACTTGCTCATACTTAGTGATATCTGTGGGAACTGCGATCGCCTCAATGTCGTAGTCATCTTCCAGATTGTTGACTAGCTCTTCTAACTTATCAACATCTCTAGCTACAAGAACTAACTTCGCTCCTGCTTCAGCTAGTTTTGGTACAAGTGCCGCACCAATTCCGCCTGTTGCACCGACAACGACAACAACTTTATTTTGCATCTTGAAAATACGATTTGTTTACAATACTTTACACTCCTTTACATGATAGAGCTTTGCAAGAAAAAAGAGCGCAAAGCGCTCTTTTTTCTTGCAAAGCGTTATTTTAGTTTTTGATTAGGCAACTCCATTTTCCTTAAACCAAGCCTGTAAACGTTTCCATCCATCTTCGGCTTCGGTCTGTCTATAGGAAGGACGATAATCGGCGTGAAAAGCGTGAGGCGCGTCAGGATAAACGACGATCTCAGATTTGGTACTGCCACCTTTAAGGCGATCGCGCATTTGCTCAACCGTATCTAAAGGAATGCCCGTATCTTTGCCACCATAGAGTCCTAAAATTGGCACTTGTAAACTCGTGGCGATATCAACGGGATGTTTGGGCGTGAGTGCGGTTGATTCGCCCACTAGTCTGCCATACCATGCCACCCCAGCCTTAACTTTGGGGTTATGGGCAGAATAGAGCCAAGTGATTCGGCCACCCCAGCAAAAACCTGTAATTCCCAGTTTGTTTGGATCTCCCTTCGCAGATTTCATCGCCCATGCCACGGTTGCATCAAGGTCAGACATTACCTGCGCGTCAGGTACTTTACTAACCACTTTGCGAATCTCAGCAATATCCGTCAGTTTTGACACATCGCCTTGGCGATAAAACATTTCAGGGGCGATCGCTAAATAACCTAATTTGGCTAAGCGACGACAAACATCTTGAATATAAGCATGAACTCCAAAAATCTCTTGGACAACTAAGATGACAGGGAAATCTTTGCCAAAAGTAGGTCTAGCCCGATAGGCGGGAATTATGCCATCTTTGACAGGAATTTTGACTTCACCTGCGATGATCCCCTTGCGATCAGTAGTAATTGTTTTGGCAGAAATTGGCTGTACGGCGATCGCAAAGCCAGCCGTTAGACTACTAATCGCAATGAACTTGCGTCTGGTCAGTTTTGGCATTTAATTTAACCTTCAGAATATAGATGGCGATAAGTTTTCTCTAACGCTATCTATATTCTGCAATCTAAAAAGGAAAGATGGCGCTTGCGCCATCTTTCCTTTTTTTTAATCCTTGTCATTAATAAATTCGTCTAATCCGCGATTCAGACCATTGATCTATTTACCAATTTTGACTGGAGTTTTGACGCTCTGTAGCTCATAAATTGCTGTTTCCAGCAAAGAAATGCCTGTCATTTCTTCTGGTTGCGGGACTTTCAGGATTTCTAAAATTGTAGGCGCAATGTCCGCTAGACGACCACCTGAAGGCTTGAGCTTGACATCAGCACCGTGACCATAGATCTTGCATCCTTCACCCTCTATCAAAATAAATGGTACAGGATTGCTGGAGTGGGCAGTCCAAGGATTGCCATGCTCATCGCACATATATTCAGCATTGCCATGATCTGCGGTGATTAAAGCCGTACCGCCTGCATTGGAGATACTAGATAATAATTTGCCCAAACATTTATCTACATGTTCAAGAGCCTTGACCGTAGCTTCAAAGTTGCCAGTATGCCCCACCATGTCAGGGTTAGCGTAGTTAATCACGATTAGCGAGTAAATGCGTTTAGCGATCGCTTCAGATGCGATGCGTGTCACCTCACTAGCAGACATGGCAGGTTCTTGATCGTAGGTAGATACCCTTGGACTATTTACCAGCACACGATCATCACCTTCACTAGCTTCTTCCAGACCACCATCAAAGAAATAGGTGACATGGGCATATTTCTCAGTCTCGGCTAGGCGAAATTGCTTCAGTCCATGCTTAGCAACTACTGGCCCCAGCAAATTAGTCAAGTTTTGGGGTAAAAAAGCAACAGGGACAGGCAAAGCGCTATCGTACTGTGTAAATGTGGTATAGGTGAGATCCTCAATATAATCGCGTTCAAAACCTGTAAAGTTATTAGCAACAAGAGCTTGAGTGATCTCGCGGGAACGATCGGGACGGAAATTAAAGCAAATTACACCATCACCTGAGGCGATCGCGCCATGGGCAACTCGAGTTGGCGGTAAAAATTCGTCGGTAACTTTTTCTTTGTAGGCAGCTTCCAACAAATCCGTTGGTTCAGTTAGCTCAGTGGTGATTTGATCATTTGTCATGACTTCATAGGCTTTTTGAACGCGATCCCAACGCTTGTCGCGATCCATGACAAAATAACGCCCGCTAACTGTGACAATGCGTCCGACACCAATCTTTTTAATATGTGCCTGTAAAAGCTTAATAAAGTTGATCCCTGAATGGGGCAAAGTGTCGCGTCCATCAGTAATCACATGAATGCAGACATCATCAATTTGTTGGGATTTGGCTAAATCTAGTAATCCCAATAGATGATCAATATGTGAATGCACGCCGCCATCGGAGCAAAGCCCTATAAGATGCAATTTGCTATGGTTGGCTCTGACCTTTTCACAAACTTGGACTAGCACAGAATTTGTCAACAACGAGCCATCATCGACAGCATCAGAAATCCTAACTAATTCTTGAGGAACAACTCGACCTGCACCAATGTTTAAATGCCCAACTTCAGAGTTGCCCATTTGACCTTTTGGTAAGCCAACATCTTTCCCTGAGGCTTGTAGGAGGGTTTTGGGGTAGGTACTCCATAGGCTATCCATGACGGGAGTATTTGCTGCGATGATCGCATTGCCCTCGGTTTCTTCCCTATATCCCCAGCCGTCCAAAATGATCAGAACCAGTGGAGAAACAGACCCCGTTTGCATAAAAGACAGTTCCTTGTTAATTAAGCGTTCACTCCTGACTAGGTAATCATACCATCGGAGTAAATCTACTGATTATCTTAACAATACTTGTCAATTAGCGCGATCGCAATGTATCGTAAAAAACTTTTAATTATTCCCAAAATTGAGCGCTTTATTTCAATAGATGAATTGCTGGATTCAAAACCCATTTTGGGGTTTGCGGCGACGTGGTAGACGCAAACCCCAAAATGAGTTTCATAAGGAGAATTGCTATTGTTAGTTACCTCATTTATTTTGCCGATCGCTAACGAATGTATGATGATTACTCTGTAGTGCTTTGCTGCGACTTCGGTTAGTTAGTAAAACAACGCAATAAATTCTTTCATCGGTTCAAAAATTTCCCTCACGAATGGCGTTAATAGTTCAGAAATATGGTGGCTCCTCCGTAGCCGATGCCGATCGCATTAATGCAGTCCGCGATCGCATTAAGCGGACAGTTGATGCTGGCAATCAAGTTGTAGTAGTGGTTTCGGCTATGGGTAAAACGACTGATGGTCTAGTTGCCCTCGCGGAATCAGTGTCAGTAAATCATAATCAAAGCCTCCTCGAAATTGCGGCGAAAGAGCGCGAAATGGATCTGCTCTTAGCCACAGGTGAGCAGGTAACGATCGCTTTGCTAAGCATGGCATTGCAATCAGTAGGGCAACCTGCGATCGCCATGAATGGCTCGCAAGTAAGGGTAGTCACCGAGCCGAACCATACCCGCGCCAGAATTTTATATGTGGAGCCAGATCAAATCAAAGCGGCACTTGCTCTCGGAAAAGTTGTGGTGATTGCAGGGTTTCAAGGCGTAGCAATTGATCAATCAACGGGTTTGCCTAGCACTGAAATTACGACCCTCGGACGTGGCGGCTCAGACACCTCAGCCGTAGCGATCGCGGCGGCGATCGAAGCTGACATCTGCGAGATTTATACTGATGTTCCAGGAATTTTGACAACTGACCCACGCATTGTTCCTAAGGCGCAAATGTTAGCGGAAATTACTTGCGATGAAATGTTAGAGCTAGCAAGTTTAGGTGCAAAAGTCTTGCATCCTCGCTCAGTAGAAATTGCCCGTAATTTTGGCGTAAAAATGTGTGTGCGATCGAGTTGGCTCGATGATGCAGGTACAGTGATCACCTCGCCGCGCATTGGTACAGGCAACCTCAAATCCTTAGAAGTGAATCGTTTTGTCGAGACAGTCTCGATTGATTACGATCAAGTCAAAATCGCGCTCTTGCAAATTCCCGATCGCCCAGGGATCGCTTCGCAACTTTTTAAATCTTTAGCCGCTCAAGGAATCAACGTTGACTTGATTATTCAAGCGGTACAAGAAACCGAAGGGGTAAATGACATTGCTTTTACGATTCCTCAAAATCAATTGCTGTTGGCGGAAGTGGTCACCCGTGGTCTGGAAATCGGGGCAAGTTTAGTTACCGTCGATTCCAATGTTGCCAAAATCAGCATTATCGGTGTGGGCATGATCGGACGGCCAGGGGTTGCCGCGCAAATGTTTACGTCTCTCGCTGAAGCGGGTATCAATATTCAAATGATTTCCACTTCTGAAATAAAAATTAGTTGTGTGATTGCGGCAACCGATGGGGAAAGTGCGATCGCGGCGATCCAAACAGCCTTTAATGTACCAGTGCGATCGCATCAAGCCTGTGAAATTACTGCTGATGAAAATAGCTCAGATATTTCGCCTGTGCGCGGAGTAGCTTTAGATCGTAATCGCGCCAGAATTGCAGTACAGCAAGTACCCGACCGCCCAGGCATGGCTGCGAAAATCCTTGAGCAACTGGTCGAACAAAACATTAGCTTGGATATGATTGTGCAGTCGCAGTCTGATCGAGATGTTAATGAGATTGCCTTTACTGTAGCGATCGCCGATCTTGCTAAAGCCGAAACAGCGCTGAAACAATATGCTAAAGTTCTCGGCTATGGTGAAGTTACCTGCGATGGTGACATTAGCAAAGTCAGTATTGTCGGTGCAAATATGATCTATCAGTCGGGAATTGCTGCACGCATGTTTAGCGCTCTTGCGGATGCAAACATTAATATTGAGATGATCGCCACATCCGAGATTAAAGTTAGCTGTGTGGTGCGTGATCATCAAGCGGAACAAGCACTGAAAGTTATTCATCAAGAGTTTAACCTGTCTGGCGATCATGCAATTGAAGTTCCCAGTGCCTTGAAAAAGTAGCAAGTGCGGCACTTCACGTCACACTTGCTTAACAGGCTTTAAGATAAGTACATATTCCGCGAGCATTTATATGTCATCTGATAATTCTAGCGATCGCACTGATGATTCACCAGTTAATCCTCCAACCGATCCTAAGCAAGCACCTCCTGTTCCAAAACAAGAAAATTCAGTCAAAAATTTCTTGCTCGATAATTTACCCACTGTCACAGTGGCAATTTTGTTGGCCGTTGGGGTGCGGGTATTTGTTGCAGAGCCGCGTTATATTCCCTCAAGCTCGATGGAGCCAACTTTATTAATTGATGATCGCCTAATTATTGATAAGCTTTCGATCCGTTGGCGCAAACCTGAGCGCGGCGAAATTATCGTATTTAATCCACCGATTAATCCTATTGTCCCTGATGCTTCTAAGGTATATATCAAACGAGTGATTGGTGTGCCAGGCGATCGCATCAGTATTCATGATGGCAAAGTCTTTATAAATGATGCGCCGCTAAATGAGCCATACATTGCTGCACCGCCAAACTACACTTTGCCAACTCAAGACGATGCTCTCTGCCCCAAATGCTTCCGTCCTGATAATGTCCAATCTGGTAAAGATCATCCATTTTTCACTGTGCCAAATGGAAAATATTGGGTGATGGGCGATAATCGCAATAACAGTTTGGATTCCCATGCATGGGGATTTATGCCCGAAGAGAATCTAGTTGGTCGAGCGATGTTTCGCTACTGGCCACTTGACAATCGCGCTGGTAATTTAAACGTTCCTAAATATTAGACTCACCCCCCAGATCCTTCTCCCTTTGGGAGAGGGAGAAAGATTTGTCCTCTCACAAAAATTGATACATGTCCACAGAAATTAAGCTCGATCCGCAAGTTCCCATTAAACCTTGGTGGCAACAACATGGCGAAACCATTCGGATTTTTGTCATTGCCCTTGCGATCGCCTTATTTTTGCGGACTTTTATTGTCGAGCCGCGCTTCATTCCTTCTGGCTCAATGGAGCCAACTTTGCAAGTAGGCGATCGCATCTTAGTCGATAAAATATCCCAACATTGGCAAGAACCTCAACGCAGCGATATTTTGATTTTCTATCCGCCTAAGTCTCCTGCGATTGAGGACAATACTAAAGCCTATATCAAACGTTTGATTGGCATCGAAGGCGATCGCATTGCGGTACGTGGTGGCAAAGTCTATCGTAATGATGAACCTCTCGATGAGCCATATATTGCGGAAGCACCCAAATATATGATGCGTCCTGTGACTGTGCCCAAAGGTCATTATTGGATGATGGGTGACAATCGCAATCACAGTAATGATTCGCATATTTGGGGATTTCTACCCAAGGAAAATGTGATCGGTAAAGCGACTATTAGGTTTTTTCCTTTTGGCGATCGTTTAGGCGCAATTACCACAAGTAAATAATAGCTACAACTTTCTGTCTAAATACAACGTGAACAAGAACTCGACAAACATTTGGCCGTTCGACCAACCTCGGAATTGTGCCACACTTACGATGAGACAAGTTTTGGATGGCACTGAGCCGATTCTTTTAGTGTCTCATGATGCCGAAGATCATGGCTGGCAGTTCATTGGGATTTCCGACGCATCAGTTTCAGACGCAAAGCTCGTGTGTTTGGAGGAGATTACTCGTCTCGATCCGACAGTTCTTGAAGTAGCGGATCTTCCTTCAGGTTGGCTGGCTATTCGTGAACGTGTTGGAGGCTCATGGACGCGACGGCAGCGACCAGCAGATTCAGACGATGAAACGATCTTGTAGCGTCTGTTAATGAACAGTTATTTTCAATGAACCTATTCGGTAGATTAAGCAGGAACTTTCAGTCTAATAGATATTTATCTTGCTAAACTTTGAGATAGTTATTCAAGTAGTTTTTGCATTGAAATTATTACTCTAATGAGCAGTTTAGAAGCCGAACAACCACGCATATATAAACTTCTTCCTATCCTTAACAGTAAGGAGAAAATCGAGAATTTATTAAGTTATGGAACGACGGAAGAGCTTCTAGTCTTACCATTGGCAGTGGGTGAAAGTTTTCCAGACTGGAAATATGCACAGAATATATGTTTACGTCTAGCCGATCACCCAAGTGACAAAGTCCGAGCTAATGCCTGTTTGGGACTAGCCTATGTTGCAAGGACAAAGCAACGACTAGAAAAGCATCTTGTCAAGCCTATTCTTCTTCGTGAACTCCGTTGTCAAACTGAATTTCGTTGGAGAATAGAGGATGCAATTAACGATATTAACCATTGTTTGAAATGGCATTTGGTGCATAAATCATGACAAGAAATATGATGAGTGCGATCGCACATCCCGCAAAACACTCTCACAAAGTGCAACATATCCTAATTTATTTGAACGAAAGCAATATGTTTTCTTATATTGAAAAATAGAGGATCGATTTATGTCAGTTACTAATGAATCACTGTTATCAAGAATTACTTTCGATCACAATATTTTAGGTGGCAAGCCAATAATTCGCGGGATGAGAATTTCTGTGGCGATGATTTTAGAGCTTTTGTCTAAGGGATCTGCGATGCAAGAAATCTTGGAGGATTATCCAGATTTAGAAATAGCTGATATTTATGCGGCGTTACTCTATGCTTATCGGCTAGTAGCTAATGAGGAGATTATTGAAAGGACGGTTGCATCATAATCATGAGGTTTTTACTTGATATGAATGCAAGTGGATCTGTATTGAGTTTATTACTAGATTCTGGTCATGATGTTGCTTGTGTGCGCGATGTCGATCGCAAAATGAGTGATAGTGAGATTTTAAATTGGGCAGTAAGAGAAGAGCGCATTATCATTACGACGGATTCTGATTTTGAGCAAATGATTTGGCTACAGGCAAGGCAGCATTGTGGAGTTTTAAGATTGGAAAATTTACCTCGTTCAGAAAGAATATCTCTATTGCAAGATGTATTGTCTAGTTATGGTCAAGATTTAGAATCTGGAGCTGTTGTGATTGCGACAAAGCAAAAAATTCGGATTCGTAGAAGCTAAAATTAATGAATGCTCGAATCCAACCCAAAATAAATTGGTTTAGTTATTAATGGAACAGCAGTCTATAACTTTTGAATCTGTTCAAGATTCCTATAAACTCCTCCAAAATTTAGGAGCATCGCCGCACCTAATGCAGCACGTCAAACTAGTTGGTGAAGCGGCAGAGTTACTGATTTTACAATTTCAACAGCTTGATATTTCATTTGATTCAGATTGGATTCGATTGGGTGTCGTTTTTCATGATGTTGGGAAAATTTTATATCCTTCTGAACTAATTAAAAAAGGAAATGAACATGAAACCGCAGGTGAAATTCTGTTGCTGTCACATGGTATTGATCCCAAAATTGCTCGTTGTTGTCGTTCGCATGGACAATGGCAGCAAATAGAATGTGATTTTGAGGAATTAGTGGTAGCCCTAGCTGACAATCTTTGGAAAGGAAAACGAAATACTGAACTTGAAAACAAGGTGCTTACCAAAGTTGCAAATATGTGTCACCAAGATTATTGGAATATATTTATAGGCTTGGATAGTGGGTTTGAAAAAATCGCAGCACAAGGTGATTTAAGACTCTCTCGGAGCATCACAACGTAGCCAGCACTTGTAAATGAGGCTTCAGGATGATCGCCGATCTCGTAAAATGCTTCAACAAAATGCAACACATCCTAACTTATTTGAACGAAAGCGATCGCATTGACATAATCACAACAGCTAAATAATAACTAAAACTTTCTTTGTAACACACCTATAGCTTGCTGAAAAAGTTTACAAAGCCATATATCTCTAACAATAATGATTATCAAAGTTGGAGCCACAATTCACTCTGCGATTCCTCTCCCAAAGTATATATGTCTTGAGGAAAACAACTGTCATAATATTTTATTTGTCTGCTTCAAAAAAAATTAAAACCTCTGTCTAGCAAGATTTCCAAATTTATTCAGCAAGTACCCTGTCTATCTATCTGATTTCGTAAAAAATTTCTATCAAATGCATAGTCAGATATGCAAAAAAATGGGAACTATAAGTTTACAGGGATTTTCGATCAGAAAAATCCAGAAATCACTTAAAAGTGTTATAGAACAACACTTTTAAGTGATTTCTGGATTCATTTTTGTGCGGAAATTTCTGCGTCTTAAATTATTGTGTAAATTTAGAAAGTTGTATGATACTAAAGAGTATATGGCAAAGGGTATCTAGCCTGAAAGTTGGACAAAAGATTGGATTAGGCTATACCATTTCTTTGGGGGTTGCTGTATCTGGAACCATCACTGGTTTTGGCATAGGGTATTATTATAGCGGAGAGGCTGCGAAGAAAGAAGAACATTCACGCAACGAAGTGCAAGTTTTACATCGTCTGCAATCCCGCGTCTTACAGATCCGAACCCACCAACAGCAACTCATTCCTCTCGCAGGATATCCAGAAAAGTTTCAGGATGAATACGCTCACTTGCTTAAGCATGAAGCTGAAATCCGAGAGATTTGGGGTGAGCTTAAAGACTTTTCGGCAAAGCCTCATCTATCAAGTCTTGATTATCAAGAAAAGATACCAGCCTTTATTCAAAACTACGACCATGTTCCAACAAGCTACATAAATGAATTAGAACGCCGAGTAGCAAGAATCCGCAAGCTGAATCAGGCATTACCCAGTGATGTCGTGCAAGCCCAAATGAGCCTGTTAGAATTTACGAATAGCAATTTGGCACTTGAATTCGATGGTATCTCGGATGATTTGCAAGATTTAATTGACCAAGCTTACCAAGAACAGAATTTTGGAGAAAAGTTGTCCGAACAAGCGAACGACATTGCCCTGAAAATTGTGGTTGTGAGTATTGGGATATCTGTTTTGACTGCCATTATTTTTGCATTTTTGACGAGCAAAATGATTACTAAACCCATTGAAGTTCTTACCAGTGTTGCCAAACGAGCTACTAAAGATTCTAACTTTGAGTTACAAGCGACTATCTTGCAAGATGATGAGATTGGGGCACTTGCCGATGCTTTTAACCAATTAATTCGCACTGTTCAACAACTTTTAGAAGAACAACAAAGGACTCATCTTCAGATGGTGCAAAGCGAAAAGATGTCTGCTTTGGGGAAAATGGTCGCAGGGATAGCACATGAAATCAACAATCCTGTCAACTTCATCCACGGTAACCTAACCCATTTAAAGGAATATTCCACTAACTTACTTGATTTTGTGCATCTCTACCAGAAGCACTATCCTAATCCAGTAAGCGAAATTCGAGCTCAGGTAGAAGAGTTGGATATAGAGTTCCTTAAAGCCGATCTACCCAAAATTCTGGATTCCATGAAATTGGGTAGCGAGCGCATTCGCCAGATAGTCCTATCACTCCGCAACTTCTCCCGACTAGATGAAGCTGAACTCAAAGCAGTTGATCTGCACGAAGGCATTAACAGTACATTGTTGATTTTGCAGCATCGCTTAAAAGAGAGAGCAGGCTTTCCCGAGATTCAAGTCGTTTGTGAATTTGACGTTCTACCGCAAGTGAAGTGCTATCCGGGACCAATCAATCAGGTGTTTATGAATATCTTGACAAATGCCATTGATGCTCTGGAAGAATCCAATAGCAAACTCACTGATCAGGAGATAAAAGAAAATCCTAGCAAAATTATCATCAGGACTTCAATAATTGATTCAAAGTGGGTAAAAATCATGATATCTGATAATGGAACAGGGATGCCTGAATCAGTTCGCCACTGCATTTTTGATCCGTTTTTTACCACGAAAGCTGTCGGTAAGGGAACTGGCATAGGCTTGTCGATTAGCTATCAGATTGTTACTAAGAAACATGGTGGTAAGTTGGAATGCTGTTCTGTCCTCGGCGAGGGAACAGAGTTTATCATTCAAATTCCTGTCGAACATAAAGACTATGATGCTTGATGCCATTAATTAAATTGGGCGAGATTGTTTTGCTTTCCAGCTTAGATGTAGGGATTTGGTTGCATAGTTCTCAAGGCAATGGTGAACGCTTGGCTGTATGCCTCGCAGCAAAAAATGAGATTATTATTTATGCCGCAATTGCTGTTAGATAAATCGGGATCGATTTTATTAAACACAACTTTATATTCAAATTCGCTGCTCTCACTTATGGGGCTTTTCTTCTCTCATGGGTTAACTGCCCAGTGCCTTAGAAGATTGGTTGTCCGTCACAATCATTGAATATTCGTTTGTCTTGCTACTACCCCCCATAGAGCCAAACAAGATTACAATATGTTAAGCAAACATAATGACAGTAAAGATCCAGCAAACAAGACATGAAAGCAGCGATTATTGGTGCAGGCTTGGCGGGTATGAGTGCGGCAGTCGAACTCAGCGAGCAAGGCTATGAAGTAGAACTTTTTGAATCCCGCCCCTTTGTGGGTGGCAAAGTCAGCAGTTGGCGGGACAAAGACGGCAACCATATCGAGATGGGCTTGCATGTATTTTTTGGCTGCTATTACAACCTGTTTGCCCTCATGAAAAAAACAGGTGCATTCGAGCATCTCCGCCTCAAGGAACATACCCATATTTTCGTAAATCCAGGTGGTAAACAAGCAGCCCTTGATTTTCGTAACTTTGGCGGCGCACCCTTTCATGGGCTGAAGGCATTTGTCACCACAGGACAATTACCACTGAAGGACAAAATCCAAAATGCGATCGCGATCGGGCGGAGTCCATTGATTCGCGGCTTAGTCGATCATGTTGGTGCGATGAAAGAAATCCGCGCCCTTGATAATATCAGCTTCAAAGATTGGTTTTTGGGCATGGGTGGATCTCAAGCGAGCCTTGATCTGATGTGGGATGCGATCGCCTACGGTTTAGGCTTCATCGACTGCGAAAATATTTCCGCTAGATGTATGCTCACCATTTTCCAGTTTTTTGCATCGAGAACCGAAGCTTCGATTTTGAGAATGCTCGAAGGTTCACCCAACGATTTCTTGCATAAGCCCCTCGTTAAGCATATTGAAGCAAAAGGCGGCAAAATCCATTTGCGTCGTGGTGTGCGCGAAGTTCTCTTTGAGGGAGAAGGTGAAGATACTCGCGTTACAGGATTGATCATTGGCAAGGAAGACGGCGAAGAAATTGTGACGGCTGATGTGTATATCTGTGCCACTGACGTACCTGGAGTAAAGAGAATCATCCCTGAAAAATGGCGAGTTTGGTCGCAGTTTGACAATATCTATAAGCTGGATGCGGTGCCTGTAATTACGGTACAACTTCGCTTTGATGGCTGGGTAACAGATATTGATAATCTCCTCTATGCCATTAAAGTAGATTTCTCCACCTTTGCTGATCTGGCGATTACTAGCCCCACTGACTATTACAAAGAAGGAGAAGGTTCGTTATTGCAAGTCGTAATTACCCCTGCGGATGATTACATTAAGCTCAGCAATGAAGCGATCGTTGAGAAGATGATTGCTCAAGTCCATGAGATTTTCCCTTCCTCAAATAAGCTGAACGTCACTTGGTCAAGTGTAGTTAAACTGGCGCAGTCACTATATCGTGAAGCTCCAGGGCAAGATCCCTTCCGTCCCGATCAGGCTACACCTGTAAAGAATTTCTTTTTAGCAGGTAGCTACACTATGCAGGACTATATCGATAGTATGGAAGGCGCAACACTTTCAGGCAAGATGTGTGCGGCGGAAGTGATTAAGAGTAAGCAGTTAGCAAAAGTTTAGAAGAAAGAACCGTGCATTGCACGGTTCTTTTTTGGTAAAAACTATGGATTTACCACTGATCTATCATCCCAATTATGTCGCGCCGATCGCTAATACCAATCGATTCCCGATGGAAAAATTTCGCTTGCTCCATGAGATGCTGATAGTCGATGGGGTAGCGCGATTAGAGCAGTTTTTTACACCAGAGTTACCAGATTTAGAGGCGATCGCCTTAGTACATGATAGCGAATATGTTGACGCATATTGGACTGGGAATCTCGATCCTAAAGCTCAGCGCAGGATCGGATTACCTTGGAGTCCAGAGCTTGCCTATCGCACCAGAATCGCAGTGGGCGGCACATTATTAACTGCGCGGCTAGCCTTAGCACACGGCTTAGCTTGCAATACAGCAGGAGGAACGCATCATGCTTTCCCTAGCTATGGTTCAGGATTTTGTATATTTAATGATCTTGCGATCGCCTCGCGAGTATTGCTAAAAGAAGGACTGGTTAAAAAAATCCTGATCGTGGATCTGGATGTCCATCAAGGCGATGGCACGGCTCTTATTTTTCAGGATGAGCCAAATGTGTTTACCTTCTCAATGCACTGCCAGATTAATTTTCCATCGATTAAACAAATTAGCGATCGCGATGTACCTCTGCGCGAAGGAATGGAAGATGATGAATATTTACGCACTCTTGCTAATTATTTACCAGATTTATTAACCGAATTTCAGCCCGACTTAGTGCTTTACGATGCAGGAGTAGATCCACATATAGGCGATCGTCTTGGCAAATTGGCTCTCACAGATGCAGGTATATTTCGGCGCGACATGCAGGTTTTGAGTACTTGTATTTCTCAAGGTTTTCCCGTTGGCTGCGTGATCGGTGGTGGTTATTGCGAAGACATGCGATCGCTAGTTTATCGACATTCCCTCTTGCATCGAGCTGCTAGTGAGATCTATCGACAATACCGTCTATAGTGCTTGCTGAAATGCTTTGAGTGCAGATTTTGGTTCAGCCATCAATAAACAACGGGCAAGCAAAGCCAAATCGAGATTAGGCAAACATTCACTTTGTGCGATTGTCTCATAGCCATCCTCGCGTAATCGATAGATCGAAAACTTACCATCTTCCCAAAACCAAACTTCCTTTGTATTAAAGCGGCGATAACGTTCTAACTTCGTCACATTGCCACTCGTGAAAATCACCTCAATTGCCAAATCGCGATCGCCTAATTTATTTCCAAAACAAAAAGATAGATCTGGCTCAACGCTTGCTCCCTTGGTCTCTGACTCCAACGTTGCGCTACCCGTAGGAATAAAATCGATATCCTTTTCTGCAAAGTAAATCCCCAATAACATCGCGAGTAAATGCACGATGATTTCATGGGCAGCAGATGTGGTCATAATCTCGATAGTGCCGTCAAGATAATTAAGATGGATATTACGTGAATCACCGATTAAAGCAGAAAGTGTCTTAAATTCTTTCCATGAATAGCTGTTCGGAAAAACAAAGTGCTGAGTTTCCGTCTCTTTAGGTATCTTATCTAATTCTGTAGATTTTGCTGAAGCTTGGACTATCATAAGCTCTGACCAATTCAAGCGGTTTGGTAAAGAACTTCTACTAAATTCTATATGGATAACTCGACGTTTATTCTTATTTGTCGTTTTACTAGATGAATGTAGAAGTAATGGCTTCATGAGCATGATACCACCTTTTTTAAGCCTACAAACATTTTCAGATTGAGTTGTCCAATCAATGCTCTCAGGTCTGCAAATGCCTTTGTTATGTGATTTTGGGATAACTTTTAAAGCTCCATTTTCTTCATTTGTATCATCAAGATGAATACGAATTGTGAAATTGTCTTTTAATATTGCTATTGGCGGTTGAACAGAAAACTGATTTTGTTTGATTGTCCATGACTTAAATCCTTCAATATCAATCTTTTTATCTACTGAAATCGTCAAGTCCTGATGGTATGATACAAACCAATTTGAGCCCTCAGGTTTATCAAAGTATATAGACTTTACAACAAAAAATTCATTCCCAAATATCCCTGAAATTACTGAGTTGAGTTTGTCATTAAAAACTATATCAACTGATGCAGGTACTTCTTTAAAAAATTGTCTTATTGCAAATAAATCACTATTTTTACGAAAAGTTGGCTTAGAGCTATCAATCTGTGAAATGACTTGAAATAATTTATCTATTTCTTCGTCTTTAAAAATATTATCAATTACCGCAAATCCATCAAGCGCAATTCTTTCTTTGATGTCGGCTAGATTATTCATATATGAATTTTTCCAACTTTAACAGTTAATCTCACTATACCTTTGAAGAAAAACTATGGGCTTTGAGAATTGCAGCTACTAGAAATGCATAGGAAAGACCTCCCACTATTGCCAAAAGCCAAAAACTTACTAGGGCACTCGTATTCCAAAGGGCATGAAGCAAAGCCGAACTGAGATATCCAATCGTGAGAATTTGCCAGCGGAGAGAAGGCTTCATGATGCTCAGACCAATGAAATAGCCGAAATAACCGCTATATGCCATATGTCCCGCCACTGAGCCAAGCACACGAGGAATCAACAATTGCAACCCCGTAAGCTCGGCAATTTCTGAACTACCTGTTTGACTAATACTTTGAACAATACTCGGTACATATAGCCCCAGAGTTTCCGTCAATGTAAAACCCACTGCCGAAGCCGCGCCAATCAAAATTCCATCCAATGGCTCACTAATACCAAAACGCGATCGCCATTTCTTTCCCAATCGCAAACCCATAAACCAGAGCGCAAATACTGGCAAAGCCTTGAGCAACTCCTCCATTAAGCCCGCCCCAAAAAACATCGCAATCAAAACATTTATAAAGCTTACCTGCCCCGTCGGTGCAGTTCCTGGTAAGACCTTATAAAAGAACCAGAGAAAAATATTTAAAATCGGACTTCTGAGAATCGCAGCCGTAAATATCGCCGAACCTAAAATCACCCACCAAGGCTTATTCTTTCCACAAAGCTGATAGACGAAATAATAGGCTGCAAGGCTGATATATACAGAAATCGTTAGATTAAATAATTGCGGTTGCCCCAAAAAAGCAAACATCATCACCACAAAAAACACCGTTAAAATTCCTGGGAGGAGATAGGCTTTTTCCCAAAGATCATTACCCTTTGAGAAAATCGGTAATAGCTTAGTCAGTGTGATGCTTGTAATCTGCGATCGCGGACGCAGATTATAATTAGTTTCTAAAGTTGTTTCTGGACTAGCCTCTTGTTCAAAAACAAATTGGGGGCCATCTTTAGTTAACTGAATCCGATCGCCATGCTTGAGTGGATAGCAACTATATAAACGGCGATCATTAATAAATGTGCCATTGGCGCTGTCAAGATCACAAATTTCCCAACCCTCAAACTTTTGTCTTACAAAGATTGGACGAATCTCAGCATGGCGGCGCGACACTGAGCCATAAATATTGATATCGATCGCCACTTCACAAATAGGATCGCGCCCCAAAGTAATCGAGCGATCGCCCAAAGGCACGACAATTTCGCTGCGATCATGATTTTGGGGATCGGCAGAAATTTGCTTAAGAAAAGCTATAGAAGTAAGGCGATCATACATAGCCTCATTTATATCATTAGTAACGCACCTCACTATGCGATCGCCTTTACTAAATCGGACTTTACTAAATCAGAATTCTTTCTATATCTAACTCTGAAGCGGCAAGAGCAAGTTGCGAAATATCATGCAAATCCTTGACATAAGGCAAAATCCCCAAAACAGGAATAGAAGTGAGTCGCGAAATCATCTGCGGCGGTGCAAGTTCCTCAACCTCTTCGGTCGTATAAACTTGAGAACAGCTCAGCACAATTCCCCTTAGCTTCACCTTTTGCATATTTGCCAAAGCCACATTTGCGATCGCTTGAGAGATAGCGCCCAAGCGCACAGGCACAACTAAAATTGCCTCCAAAGCCCAATCTCGCGCCAAATCCGCCACGATATACTCATCCGTAATTGGCGAGCCTAAACCACCCATAGATTCAACTAATAAACATTCCTTTTGTTGTTGCAATTTTTGGAACTGCTGCCAAATCAATCCTAAATCAATGGGTTTCCCTTCTTTGTGAGCCGCGATCGCAGGTGCGATCGGCGTTTCAAAATACAAGGGCGTAATTTCTTCAAGGGTTTGTGAAAGCGAGAAAGTCTGGTTATAGAACTCGCGATCTCCTTCTCCTGATTGCAAAGGCTTATAAATACCAAGAGATTTACTAGGTTCGGTTGGAGATACATTGCGATCGCGATAGGTCAACCAATAGGCTGCCAAAGCCGCCGTTAATACAGTCTTGCCCACACCCGTATCACTTCCAACAATCAATAGAGGTTTTATCATTTAGTTAATATTCAGTAAAGTCTGGCTAAGTTCTATTTGTAATATTTATCAAGCTTAAATCTTAGTTTAGGAGATCGCCTTCACATGAGCAATTTCCCAATTAATCATTCTGAGATTTTGCCATAGTAATATGGTTTATACTTCGGTAATGGTTCATTCTTTTCGATCGCAAGCTCTATTAGAATTTCGATCAGTTCCTTAGCATTTTGCAGTGCTTCTGAATAGGTTTTGCCATGAGTGCAAGGTTGGTTGATGTTGGTAAAGTCTGGCAAGAAAACAACAAAGCATTTATCTTCATCAGACCATTGCAGTGTAATTGTATATTTCATTTAGTGATAATTTATATTATATGTATGATATTTTAGGATTCCTCAAGCTTTTCATGCAATTGATTTAAAGATAAAAACTTAGGGGTAGAGATTTATGCAGGCATCAGAAACAAAGTTACAACAAATTATTGAGGGAACTAAACAGTATGTTGTACCTTTGTTTCAGCGTCCCTATAGCTGGAAGAAATCAGAATGGCAAATGCTTTGGGATGATCTTATAGACTTATGTGAGTTGGAAACCCCACGAACTCATTTTATGGGTTCGATCGTGACGATGCCTACTAATTCCATACCTGAAGGAGTGAGTAAATACTTACTCATTGATGGACAACAAAGATTAACAACTATTTTCATTTTGCTTTGTGCTTTGCGAGATCATGCAATGCGCTCAGAGGAAAGTAAATTATCGGCAAAAATTGATGCTATTTTAACTAATCTTCACGAAGATGGCGTAGATTACTTTAAACTGCAACCAACACAAGTTGACCGAGAAATATTCCATAAATTGATTCAAGGTGATGAGCTAATTATAAATAGCTCAATCCTTGAATGTTATTCGTTTTTCTTTAAGAAAATCAAGCAATTCAATATTGATTTGCAACAACTTCAGAAAATCATCTGTAGTAGTCTCTCCATTGTTAGTGTTGTTCTTAGTGCTAATGATGATCCCTATCTTGTGTTTGAAAGCTTAAACGCCAAGGGAAGAGCTTTGACTCAAGCCGATTTGATTCGCAACTATTTCTTTATGCGAATTCATATAGAGCAGCAGGATTCAATCTATACAAAATATTGGCAACCAATGCAAGATTTGCTTGGAGAAAATTTAACGGAATATATTCGACATTATCTAACTAAACATGGAATTGATGTTAAACAAAGTGACATCTACTTTCAACTTAAGGAAAAAATTAGCCAGAGTGATGCATTATCACATTTACAAGATCTATATAAGTTTGCCGACTATTATTCTCGACTGCTATCTCCAGAAAGAGAAAGTAATTTAAAAATCAGAAAGCATTTAATACGAATCAATCGATTAGAAGTTGCAACTGTCTATCCATTTCTATTGAATTGCTATGATGAATGGAAGCAACTGCGAATATCCGAAAATGAATTTGTTGAAGTTTTTCGAGTTTTAGAAAATTTCCTGCTTCGCAGATTTGTTTGCAATGTTCAAACGAGGGGGCTAAACCGAATCTTTGCATTATTATATTCACAAGTTGCCAAAGAGGTTGATATTGCATCTGACTCATTTGTTGAGAGAGTTAAAATAGTTTTGCAGACTAAAGACTATCCAAAGGACGCGGAATTTAGAGAAAGACTGCTAGATGTAAAAATGTATGGCAGCAATCGTACTGAAAAGGCAAAGCTTATCCTAGAATCACTTGAAGAATCTTTCAGGCATAGAGAGCAAGTTAGTTTCGACAACCTGACGATTGAACATATTATGCCTCAAACCTTAAGTGATGTTTGGAAAGATAGACTAGGGCAGGACTGGCAAATTACCTATGATTTATTCATTCATACAATTGGCAATTTGACTCTTACAGCTTACAATGGTGAACTTTCTAATTCTGATTTTCTAACCAAGAAAAAAGAATATCAAAATAGTCATTTAGAATTAAATTCGTACTTCCAAAATCTAAACACATGGCGCAGAGAAGATATTGAATTTAGAGCTGAGAAATTAGCAGATTCAATCATAAATATATGGCAATACTTTGGAGATGATTCTCTTCAGCAAGATAAAAAAAGCTATATAACGGGAAGTACTCCTAAGTTGCTTCGTATGTTTGGAGAAGAATATTCTGTAAAAAGCTGGCGTGAGGTTCTAGAAACCACACTTAATTTACTAGCAGATCTTGAGCCAGAGCATTTCAAAGAAATTATGGAACAATTTCCTCGTTTGTTAGCATGGGAGCAAACGACTTTTAGAAGTCCAAGACAATTGAAAAATGGTGTTTACTTTGAATCCAACTTTTCAGCTAAAAATATCTATAGCCTTTGTCATAGAGCAATTGAAACAGCAGGTTTATCAATTCAAGATTGGTATGTTGAGACTATGAAACTCTAGCTTTATGTTAATGATAATGATCAATCCTTTACTCTCAACCGAAGATAGATTTAAACGATCGCTTATTAAAATCATAGTTATATCCGCAAGAGTTGATTAAGCCATGTTACAAACAGCGATCGCTAATCATCAAAGAGATAAATTTAGTGTTCGCTATTTATCTCTTTCTGCTCTTTTGCGTTCTAGTTCCGTTAGTCTCTGCTCTAAATCCATCTTGTCAGACTCAAACGAAATACTATAGCCAACTAAGCGATCGACCATTCTTTCCTGCTGCCGAGACTTCTCAAGTAATAGTTCTATATCTTCACGATCGCGTATTTGACTCTCTTGTAAATTGCGCTGAACGCTCGAAACCTGTTTAGTTTGCTCAACCAATAGCAAGATATCCTCGCGCAATAGCAAAATATCTTCGCGATCGCGAAGTTGGCTTTCTTGTAAATTTCGCTGTACTTGCAACATACCTGCAATAACAGCTTGCATTTCTTCAAAGGTCATGATGCTAGATTTATGCTTATTCCAAACTTAGATGATTTGATTTTACCTCAACAAAACTGGATGTTTTGCCATTAATTGCATCGGATAAATGCGATCGCCATTAATCTCAACTAATAGATTTGAGCGATCGCATTCTCATTTATTCACTATCCCAAACAGCGCAGAGACTCCAACATTCCCTTTGCTTTATTCAAGGTTTCTTGATATTCCTTCTCAGGATCAGAATCGGCAACCACACCAGCACCCGCCTGAACGCTTGCAGTTCCATCCTTCGTCACCATTGTCCGAATTGTGATGGCGGTGTTTAGCTGACCTTCAAAATCATAGTAACCATAGGCTCCAGCATAGGTTCCTCTGCGATCGCCTTCCAAGTTATGAATGATATCCATCGCTCGAATTTTTGGCGCACCGCTCACTGTCCCCGCAGGGAAGCAGGCCTGAAGTAAATCCCAAGCCGTTTTCTCTGGACGAATCTCTCCGACGACATTGCTGACAATGTGCATTACATGGGAATAAAGCTCAATGGACATTAACTCATCGACTTTCACCGTGCCACTTTTACAGACACGACCAAGATCGTTTCTGCCTAAATCCACCAGCATCACATGTTCAGCAACTTCCTTTGGATCAGCTAGCAAATCCTTTGCAAGTTCTGCATCTTCCGCAGGTGTCGCACCTCTAGGTCTTGTCCCTGCGATCGGGCGTAAAACTGTGCGTGAGATTCCATCGATCACTTCCGCCTTGACCATGATCTCAGGACTAGAGCCAATTAGCTGCCAATCCTTAAAGTTAAAAAATGCCATATAAGGCGAAGGGTTGACCACGCGCAAAGAGCGATACAAACTAAATGGCTCACCCTTAAACTCTGTTGTTAGTCGTTGCGAAAGGACGACTTGAAAAACATCTCCAGCCTTAATATGCTCCTTGCCCTGTTCTACAGCTTTGCAAAACTTCTCACGGGTGACATTGCTCGTATAACTTACAGGTGGCTGCAAGCGCGGATTTGTCCAAGTAATTGCGGTTTTTTGGCGATCTAGTGGCGATCGCAGTTTATCCACCAACACCTTCAAGCGATCGCAAGCCGATTTATACGCAGTTTCAGGAGACTCACCGTTACTCAAATCCGCATAGGCGATCGCCCAAATCTTGCGCTTGACCTGATCGAATACCAGCAAACTATCTACCTGCATCCATACACCGTCAGGAGTATCCCCCTCATGGCAAGAATAAACAGGTACTTTTGGCTCGATCCAATTAATTAATTCATATCCCCAATAACCAAACAATCCACCCAAACTCGGCGGCAACTCAGGTAAATGCACAGGTTTAATCGATGCAAGGCAATTATTTAAATGCTGAAACGGGTTCCCAACAAACTCTTTCATCGTGCCATCACGAAATGTCTGTGTGGTGCGATCGCCTCTAGCTTCTAATACCCATAGTGGATCGCAGCCCAGTAAACTATAACGCCCAAGTCTCTCGCCGCCCTCGACTGACTCTAATAAAAAGCTATAGGGTTGACCTTGACATACACGATACCAAGCCGAAACAGGCGTATCAAGATCCGCAACCAGTTCCATATACACAGGTACAAAGTTGCCCTGCTTAGCAAGCTCAATAAAGTCAGAATACTCAGGGAAAATCATGCGATCGGGATTTTAAAATAAATTGCTGCAACTAAATTAAGATTTTATCTTGGTTTTTAGCAATGCTTGACAAAAAGCTACTCAAAACCCAAAAGACAATAGGTGGCGCTTCGCGCCGCCTCTCGCAAAATAGAAGAAGCCTCGCTAAGCGAGACTTCTTTCAAAAAATTAAAGAGTAATACTAAAGCACAAAATGGCGTAGCCATTTTGTGCTTTTAAAACCCTTACTGGGTTTGGCTTTTAATTCACGAAAGTGTTGCCACACTTTTGTGAATTTGTATAAGAGGCGGCGCTTTTCGCCGCCTCTTATACAAAAAAAAGAAGGCTCGCTTAGCGAGCCTTCTTTTTCTATTTGCTTAAACTTGGTGCAGCTTGAGCCTGTAGACTTGCCAAACGTTTGTTATCACGTTTATTAGCTAGGGCAGGAACCGCATTACGTAGAGTTGTCGCTAACTGAGTCGTAGTCGAATCATAGATTTGAGTCACGATTTTGGGATAGAAGCCAATCCCAATAATTGGAATCAACAGACAAGTGATGATGAATACTTCACGAGGTTCTGCATCCACTAAATTTTGATGGGATGTAAGTTCAGTGTTTTCTTTACCGTAGAAAATTTCACGCAGCATTGAAAGTAAATATACGGGAGTTAAAATCACACCCACTGCCATCAGCAATAGAGCAATAACTTTAAACGTGCCGCTATAGGCATCGCTAGTGGCAAAACCGACAAAAATCATCACCTCCGCCACAAAACCACTCATCCCTGGCAAAGCTAGAGACGCAAGAGAGCAAGTGGTAAACATCGCAAAGATTTTTGGCATCTGCTGACCGACACCGCCCATTTCATCAAGGATCAAAGTATGAGTGCGATCGTAAGTTGCGCCGACTAGGAAAAATAAGCTCGCGCCAATTAGTCCATGCGAAATCATTTGCAACATTGCACCGCTAGTACCAAGATCGGTAAATGAGGCTAAACCGATCAAAACAAATCCCATGTGTGAGATCGAAGAATATGCAATTTTGCGTTTGAGACTGCGCTGAGCAAAAGAGGTAAGCGCCGCATAAATAATATTCACAATCCCCAGAATTACTAGGATCGGGGCAAAGTAAGCATGGGCTTCAGGTAACATGCCCGCATTCATCCGCATCAGAGCATAACCACCCATTTTTAGCAAAATGCCAGCGAGCAGCATGTGAACTGGTGCTGTTGCTTCACCATGAGCATCAGGTAGCCATGTATGCAAAGGAAAAATCGGTAACTTGACCCCATAGGAAATCAAGAATGCACCGTAGGCTAGCAGTTGGAAGGTAAGAGGATAGTTTTTATGAGCAAGTGCCGCCATATCAAAGGTAACGGTGTCGCCATAAAATGCCATCGCCAAACCAGCCACAAGGATAAACAGTGAACCGATCGCAGTGTAAAGAATAAACTTTGTGGCGGCATATAGGCGCTTATAGCCCCCCCAGATTGATAGCAAGAGGTAGACAGGGATTAGCTCTAATTCCCATGTTAGGAAAAACAGCAACATGTCCTGTACAGCGAATACGGCAATTTGTGCGCCGTACATTGATAGCAATAAAAAGTAAAATAAGCGCGGCTTCAGGGTGACAGGCCAGGATGCCAAGACTGCTAATGTGGTGATAAATCCAGTCAGCAATACCAAAGGCATCGAGAGTCCATCAACGCCCACTGACCAATTTAGCCCCAGTTGTGGAACCCATGCATAGCTCTCAACGAGCTGGAGGTTGGGGTTGCTGTAGTCATACTTTGTGCAGAAGGCATAGGCGATCGCCGCAAAGTCAATCAGTCCAACTACGAGTGCAAACCAACGAATGGTTTTGCCGTCACCTTTGTCTGGCACAAAGGCAACCACGAGGGACATAACTATGGGGAAGGCAATGATAAACGTGAGCCAAGGGAAGTTTTCGAGACTTAACATATTCAAAAGTAACCGTTGTAATAACCCACCCATTTTCTAGACAGTCATTTTACCTATGGTCACTTACCGACTCTGTAGTTGTTTATAGTTACTTAAACCTAGCCAATGACAATAAATTTTAGAATCCGACTGGGATCGTTGCAGGGCAAGGTATTAAGAATATTTAATTGAATTGGAAAGGATTTAATGATTATAAAGAAATGTTAACAAATAGAGATAATTGTTTACATATTCTCTATTTGCAAGACCTAAGGCTTTGGGTTTCCAATTTTCTGCTAATCTCGAAAGTGAATAAATTATTTTTTTAATAGAGAGATTTTAGGCATGAAAGCACTTATACGCTTTTCTGTTTTATTAGTGGCGATCGCGTCAATTTTGACAACTGGCTTTTTAGGTTCTTTTGGCAGTAACGCTGCATTTGCCGAAGAATTACCTACTACCAATTTTTACACGCAAGATCTTAGCAAAATCGACCTGAATAACGCTAATATCAACACTTTTCGTCAAGTACGTGGTATGTATCCCACCTTGGGGCGAATCATCATCGAAAATGCGCCTTACAACTCTTTAGATGACGTACTAAAAATTGCTGGATTAAATGAATCGCAAAAAGAACTGATCAAGTCAAATGCTGACAAGTTCACTCTGAAAAAGCCTGATGAATCCATGGGACGTGAGCGCATTAACAATGCTAACTACAGGTTGTAACTAAGTAAGAACTTTGCGTCGTCAATAAAAAAAGCAGCACAACGTGCTGCTTTTTTTATTGTTGAACATTATCGCGATCTCTATGGCGCTATATGTTGCTAAAATGTTACACAACGTAATATAAAGACAAATTCGACCAGATTTTAGAAAAATAGGTATAAATACATGGCTCTTTTCGGTTTATTTGGCAAAAAGGATAAAAAAGATAAATCTGAAAATACGGAATCTTCTTTCTTCCTAGATCAAGACTCGGCAAAAACCTTTGGTGACATTGACTACATGCGGACACCCAAAGCTGTCAGAAAGACATTCCCCACCGTTAATGGGGTTAAGGGTGCTGAAATTACAAGTGCCTTCACTGCAACTGAAAAAGTAGAAGATTCTAAAATTGAGCCCAAGAACAATGAGTCTTCTGAGCCAATTCCTCAATCTACATTTGAGCCAAAGAAACTCAATACTCGTGTAGATTCGAGCATGGATATCTTCCTAAACATGGCAAAAGATATCAAAAAGAAATAAACCCATAAAAAAAGAAGCGACGCTTTGCGTCGCTTCTTTTTTTATGGACTTCGGAAAACCGTCTAGATCTGATTCAGTGCTAATAACCCAGACACCGTAAACTATCTTAGTAAGCTGATAATAGACTCAATAGTAGTTTCAGAGAAAGCTTAGCGCTTTCTAAAACTATTATTGAATTTGTTGTAGATTGAGGCATTGCGCGAGGTTATTAGTATGGTGTTTAACTGGTTTCGGCGAAAGTTTGATGATGACAAAGATGCAACTAATCAACCTGTAGAGCCAGCCCAAACTGAAGAAAAAGCGCCTGAATCTAAAACTGTTGACGAGCCTAGCCCGATCGCATCGCCAGCATCTCAAGATTTATTAAATTGGGCTAAGGCAGCCTATGCCAATGTACAGCAACAGGCAGAAGTTGCTGAGGAAAAAGCATCTGAAGCTGAAACCCCAGAGCCAGAAATTACTGAGCCAGAAGCAAAGATTGCTGATCTTGAAATGGTCGAATCTTTACCAGACACTAGTGAGTCAGAGGTCAAGGCTGCTGAGTCACAAATTGATCAGCCTGAGATTATAGAAGCAGATGTTACTCTAGAAATTAGTGAGCATGAAGTTATTGCCCCTGAATTGCAGGTTGACGAACCTGCAATTGTTGAATCTCAGCTAGACATTACTGAGTCATTTGCAACTCCAGCTCCATTAATTGAGGCTGAGTCTCCTTTAGAAATATCTCCAGAAACAATCACTGAAGTTCCTGCATCAGTTGAACCTGCGATTGAATCTGTGATCGCCGAAGTTGTTTCCCCAGAAGCAATTACCCCTGAGCCTGAAGCATTGCCTTTTTGGATGCAGTCAGAAAGCGATCGCCTTGCCCGCATCGCTGTCCTTGAAGCTACCGCGATCGTTGAGCCAGAGCCAGAAGTTAAACCCACAGTTCAATCCAGACGAAAAGCGACCATCAAATTTGATGATGATTTCATCTGGTCAGCCGAAGTTCTCGCCTCACAAGGTCGTCGTCCCGAAGAAATCTCCGTCGAAGAAATCACATGGCTCAATCGCCTACGTCAAGGCTTAGACAAAACTCGTTTGTCTCTAGTCAATCAACTAAAGGCGATCGTTGGACAGGGGCCTCTGAGTGCTGACTCTGTTGATGATATTGAAGCCTTACTCTTGCAGGCAGATGTTGGGGTAAAGGCAACTGACCAAATTATTTCCAAGCTGCAAGACAAGCTTCGCAAAGAAGTTTTACCACCTGAAGAAGCGATCGCCTATCTCAAACAAATTTTGCGTGAGATGCTTGATTCGTCTGGACAAAAAGGTGGCGAGCCAATTCCGATGCTGATCCCTGAAAAAAACCAACTGAATATTTGGCTGATTACAGGTGTAAATGGAGCAGGTAAAACCACGACCATTGGTAAGCTTTCTCATCTCAGTGTGAAGTCTGGCTATAAAACCCTGATCGCTGCTGCCGATACTTTCCGCGCTGCGGCAGTTGAGCAAGTCAAGAGTTGGGGAAAAAGATCTAACGTAGACGTAATTTGTAACCCAGCCCAAAATGCTGATCCCGCTGCTGTGGTCTTTGATGCGATCTCGGCAGCCCAAGCCAGAGGCACTGAATTACTACTAGTAGACACCGCAGGCAGATTGCAAAACAAGAAAAATCTAATGGACGAACTCAGCAAAATTCGCCGCATTATCGATAAAAAATCTACCGATACAAAAATCGAATCTTTGCTGGTTCTAGACTCTACACTCGGACAAAATGGACTTAAACAGGCTGAAATCTTTGCTCAATCCGCAGGGATTACGGGTGTGATTCTGACGAAATTAGATGGCACAGCGAAGGGTGGTGTAGCGATCGCAGTAGTGCAACAACTTGGTCTGCCCATTAGATTTATCGGCGCTGGTGAGGGTATTGAAGACTTGCGACCATTCTCTAGCTACGAATTTGTCGAAGCTTTATTAAGTAACTAGTTTTAATTAGCTAGGTTATAGCTACAGTCACTTGTCTTGGGACAAATCAAAGCCCAATAATTGATAGGCGGAGCGGAGCGCCGCCTATCAATTATTGGGCTTTATGCCCTAGTACTATTGGCGACAGCTATACAGGTAAAGCCCAAAAATCTGTATCGCCCGCTGCGTGGGATGTAAAGATTTTGGCTTTGAGCTTTTAAGTATGCCGATTTTTTTTAGCGACGTGAAGCGCCATTAAAACTCTTTTGGAAAATTACTGAAATCGCTTGTTAATTTTTGTCCCACTCAGGCTACACTGTTTGACTAAATTAGCTTTTGTTCAAACCACCTAGCGTTGCAGCATTGGTATGTCTCTATCATTGCCACCTAGAAATAGATCACTCCCATCACAAGACATAGACAATACGTCTGTGATGGTGATGAAAGATCTCAAAGACCTGCTCAGACGGATGAGTCAGGATCAAAACAAAATCCATGAGCTGCTTAGCTTTTTGGGTTACGCTCTCCGCAGCTTTAGTAATCTCAACCAATTTTTAGAATTAATTCCCCTAATCGCCAGTCGGGTAACTGACTCTGATGGTGGTGCGCTAATTTTGTTTAAAGCGAGTGGGCAGATGCGCCTAGAGTCTCTGCATTGTCCTGAGCGCAATCAAGGCGGCATGAAAGCGCAACAAGTAAGAACTGCGATCGAACGTGCTATACAACAAGTATTAACAGGTAGTCCAACCGCGCTTGATGAAATGGTCAGCCGCTATCTAGGTGCAGATGTACATTTGTACGGCACATCGGTTTTAGTCAAAAATGCGGTGCGCGGTCGTCTTTATATATTTAGCCGCAAGCCCGATTATGTATGGACAGATAATAAGCGCACTTTGATGCGCCTAGTCGCCGATCAAACTTCTGTGGGTTTAGAAAATCATGAACTCACAACTGAACTAATCAAAAAAGAGCGTCAAGATCGCGAGATGGAGATTGGCGCAGAAATTCAACGCCAACTCTTACCACGCAACTGTCCTAAAATTCAAGGTATTGAGATCTCTGCTAAGTGTTCTACTGCTAGTCGAGTTGGTGGAGACTACTATGATTTCATCCCGATGCAAAAAGGCGATCGCTGGAGCTTTGTCGTTGGCGATGTTATGGGTAAGGGTGTCCCCGCAGGCTTAATCATGACCATGACAAGGGGCATGTTACGAGCAGAGGTATTAAATAATCATTCTCCCAGTAAAATTTTGGAACATCTCAATGAGGTGATGTACGAGGATCTAGAGAAATCCCATCGCTTCGTGACCATGTTTTATTCGGAATACGATCCCGAAACCCAAATTCTTTCTTTTAGTAATGCTGCTCATACCCCTGCATTACATTGGCGAGCCAAGACCCGATCTGTACATGCTCTTGACACGATGGGAGCTTTAATTGGCTTAGAAGCTGGCTCTAAATATGAAGAAAGTAGTACTCATCTCAATTCAGGCGATGTCGTCATCTATTACACTGATGGCTTCACAGAGGCGGCAAATCCAGAAGGTGATCGCTTTGATGAAGAAAACCTTCGTAAAGCTTTAGACTGGGCATGTCAGAATTGTTTTCCTCTTTCCGATGATGTGACACGCCCACAGATGATTCTTGACTACATCTTCCAAGAAGTGCAAAACTTTATTGGAGAAGGGCATACTCATACTGATGACATGACCCTCGTCGTTCTGCATATCAAAGATAAAGCTCTAGTAAATTAACCCAAAACTAAAATATTATGTTTGACTTAGCCCAAGCCCAGCATTTAGTGACTAGTATGACTAGCGCTGACTTATCGTTTCATCTTTCCGCGATCGATATCTCTAGCAATATACATTTCAATATCGCCGATCTGCATTCGCATATAAACATGGATTTACTTGCCCAACAATTTAAGCAAGATGTAATGGGTGACTTAGGAAAAGGTTGGGATGGTTTTGTAAAATCTGGTCAAATTTGGGCTTTGATTATTGGTGTTGTGGTTGGATATCTATTTAGAAGTATTACAAACTCATAAAAAGATAAGCCACACTTAGTGTGGCTTATCTTTTTATTGTGTTATTGAGTTTTTTGTTAAATGGCGGGGGACGGATTTGAACCATCGACCTTCGGGTTATGAGCCCGACGAGCTACCAGGCTGCTCTACCCCGCGTTGTTTCGCTTAGCTAATATAGCATGGTTTCATGTAATTGCAAGCATTTGAATAAAGTTTTTTTAAAAGTGTCTCTGTGCCCTGCACAGAGACACTTTTAAAAAAACTTTATCACCCCTCCGCAACGCCGTCTTACCTCAGTTGTTTGACCCGGTAAAACCAGGTGGAGCCGAGGCGCAACGCCTAACTTAAGTTCCCAGATGCGTGTCTGGTATACTGCGGCGAAGACTGCCAAAGACTCCTAGAAAACAATTATCGATCAAGAACATTATCGGTAGTCACGCACGCCACAGAGGAGCTTGTACTAATTATAGCAATCTAAAAACAAAAAAGCAGACATGTCGCTTTGCGACATGTCTGCTTTTTTGTTTTAGCTTAAGCGATCGCTTGTTTAGTTATTTGAGACTATCTGCAAGCCAGTACACTAAAGGCGCGATCGCTAAAGCTGGCAAAAAAGACGCAACCCTTACCTTGGCTAGCTCTAATAAATTTAAGCCCAGTCCCAACAACATCAAGCCACCGACACCAGTGATAATTAAGACCGATGGGGCATTAGCTGGATCAGGTAAGCTTTGAGCTAAATTTCCTGCTAAAAGCGACATACTGCCTTGATATAGGGCAACGGGCAAAGCCGAAAAACCAACACCGATCCCGTAAGTACTAGCAAATACAATTGAAATAAACCCATCCAGAGCTGACTTGAGCGCCAAAAGATTATCATCGCCTCTCAGCCCATTATTGAGACTGCCGATAATTGCCATCGGTCCAATGCAAAATAATAGACTTGCAGCGACAAACCCTTCAGTAAATTTACCTTTGCCTTTAAATTTCGCTTTTAGCCAATCACCAACTGATTCTAATCGCTTCTCAATTTGTCCTAACTCTCCGATTATGCCGCCAATAATTAGCGAAATCAGTGACAAGATCACGCCGTCAAGAGCACCTGCTTTAACTTTAAGCAGGCTATTAGCCATATTAAGGCTGACAAACATGGTAATAAGTCCGATCGCTTGTTTGAGAATTGGTAAAACCTGAGACAGGAATCGTCCACGCAAGATTAGCCCTAAAAATGTTCCGAAGGCGATTGCCAAAACATTAATCCAAGTCCCACTGGTTTTTGTCCAAAAATCTAGCATTTAGTTACGGTTATTTTGTGCTGATGAGCAAGCCATAGAAGTTCTGAGCAAGCTTGTAATAAGTATATTTACTTGCGATCCCCATAGAATTGCCATAATTAAGGATTGTAGATCCTTATACTCCTGTAAACCTTTGCAACTTTTTACCCAGTCTCTTGGTTTTACTAAATATAGTAAAGAGAATTAATTTATTGATCGCGTTGCGATCGCGCACTTTTACAGCAGACATCGGCTAGCCCTATAAAAATTAGGACATAGCCTTTTAAGAAAAAACTAGGGATTTAGCCCAAAAGGAGAGCAAAACATGGCTCTAGAGCCTTGCACGGAATTACCTGTCAAAATTACTGCTGATATTCCCGTACTTAAGGAACGGGGACAAAGAGAGGTGTTTTGTGGCTTGACGGGGATCGTTTGGCTACATCGCAAAATGCAGGATGCTTTTTTTCTGGTAGTCGGTTCTCGTACCTGCGCCCATTTAATCCAATCAGCAGCAGGCGTAATGATTTTCGCCGAACCAAGATTTGGTACTGCAATTCTCGGCGAACGAGATCTTGCTGGACTGGCGGATGCCAATGAAGAACTCGATCGCGTTGTCGATCAACTACTCGAACGTCGCCCAGATATTGGCACGTTGTTTTTGGTGGGATCATGTCCCTCTGAAGTAATTAAGCTCGACCTTGCCAAAGCCGCAGAGAGACTTAGTACACGTTTCTTTCCAAAAGTTCGGATTCTCAATTATTCTGGCAGCGGAATTGAAACAACATTTACCCAAGGTGAAGATGCCTGTCTGGGGTCTATGGTTCCAGTATTACCTCGCAGCGATGAAGCTGGGCTAATGGTGGTTGGTAGTCTGGCGGATGTGGTAGAAGATCAATTTCGCCGACTGTTTGACAAAATGGGTATTGGCCCAGTTTATTTCTTTCCTCCTCGCCGTGCGGCTAATCTGCCACCAGTGGGTAAAGGTACAAAATTATTGCTTGCCCAGCCATTTTTAAGCGATACGGTGCGATCGCTCGTTTCTCGCGGCGCAACTTTGTTGCCATCACCATATCCGTTAGGGATCGAAGGGACGACAGCATGGCTTAAAACAGCGGCAGATGCTTGGAATGTCGATAGCAAAGTTTTTGAAGATGCGATCGAGCCTCCTGTCAAACGAGCCAAAATAGCTTTAGAACGCTATCGTCAAGCGCTGACAGGGCGTAAAGCATTTTTATTCCCAGACTCACAACTAGAAATTCCTTTAGCTCGTTTTCTATCAAGAGAATGTGGCATGGAACTTGTCGAGGTGGGAATGCCCTATATTGATCGCCTGTTGATGGACAAAGAAATTGCCCTGTTGCCTGAGGGAACTGTCCTATCAGAAGGACAAGATGTAGAGAAGCAGCTAGATCGATGTCGGGAAGCTCGTCCCGATATTACAGTCTGTGGTCTAGGACTTGCCAACCCTCTCGAAGCTGAAGGCATGGCTACCAAATGGTCAATCGAATTAGTGTTTTCACCGATTCATGGGTATGACCAAGCTGCCGACCTTGCTGAATTGTTTGCTCGCCCGCTTGAGCGACGCAGAAGATTAACAGTGTAGTTAAGTAGGAGCGCTTCGCGTTCCTACTTAACTATGCTTTTGTAACCTAAACTCATCGAAGTAACTTATGGAATTGACTCTCTGGACTTACGAAGGCCCTCCCCATGTGGGGGCAATGCGAATTGCCACTGCAATGGAAGGTGTCCATTATGTTCTTCATGCGCCGCAGGGCGATACATACGCCGACTTGCTGTTTACGATGATTGAGCGTCGCGATCGCCGTCCGCCTGTAACTTACACCACCTTTCAAGCTCGCGATCTTGGTGGTGACACGGCTGAAATGGTTAAAACTTCTGTGCGCGAAGCCTATGACAGATTTAAGCCTCAAGTCATGCTCGTTGGCGAAAGTTGCACAGCTGAGTTAATTCAAGATCAACCAGGTGGCTTAGCCAAAAGCATGGGGCTGCCGATCCCAGTTGTAAGTCTGGAACTGCCCGCTTATTCTAAGAAAGAAAATTGGGGAGCAAGCGAAACTCTGTATCATCTAGTTCGGACACTCCTATTACCAGTTGTCCCAGCCCCAAATACGCCACGTCCTAAACGCGATCCCAATATCCGTCCAAAAGCGAACATAATTGGTCCAACTGCATTAGGCTTTAGATGCCGTGATGATATTCGTGAAGTGATCAAGTTATTGGCGGAGATCGGCGTAGATGTGAATGTCGTTGCGCCAATGGGATCAACACCCGATGACTTGCTGCGGATCCCAAATGCAGATTTTAATATTTGTCTTTATCCTGAAATTGCACTGACAACTTGTACTTGGCTCAGCCGTAGCTTTGGACAACCAATTATTAAAACCGTTCCTATCGGAGTCGGAGCGACTCGCGACTTTATTACTGAAATTGGCAAAGTTGCTGATATCGATGTTAGTCAAGCTCTAGCGCGATCGCATGCTGATACTTTGGGTAATTGGGATGCAGCACGGGTATCATCGGCAGCCGAAGTGGGCGCTTCGAGACTACCTTGGTATTCCAGATCAGTTGACTCCACCTATCTCACAGGCAAGCGTGTATTCATCTTTGGTGATGCGACCCATGTTTTGGCGGCAGCAAGGATGGCAACTGAAGAATTAGGCTTTACCCTCGTTGGTATTGGAACCTACAGCCGAGAGTTCGCGAGGGAAGTACGCGAAGTTGCCAAGAAGCATGGAATTGAAGCCGTGATTAGTGATGACTATCTGGCAGTGGAAACTAAAATTGCTGAAGCCGCTCCAGAACTAGTGCTTGGCACTCAGATGGAACGACATATTGCCAAACGCTTGGGTATCCCTTGCGCGGTAATTTCTGCACCAATCCATGTTCAAGATGTACCTGCTCGTTACTCACCACAAATGGGCTGGGAAGGCGCAAATGTGATTTTTGATAGCTGGATACATCCTTTGATGATGGGTCTAGAAGAGCATTTGATTGGAATGTTCAAAGAGGACTTCGAGTTTGCAGAAGGTCATATGAGCCATTTGCATACTGCCCCATCACAAGAATCTCGTCGTGATCTACCTAGTGAATCAGTCGCTACTGATCATGCGATCGCCTCAACAAACAACTCTAATCAAGCCGTTCTTACACCTATCGCTCAAGCAATTGAGGGCATTACTTGGAGTGCTGATGGTGAAGCTGAGTTGAAGAAGATTCCCTTCTTTGTTCGCGGCAAAATCAAGCGTAATACTGAGAAATTTGCTAGCGATCGCGGCATCACTTCGATCACCGTAGAAACTCTCTACGATGCAAAAGCTCAGATTGGTCAATAGAAACATAAATGAAGTTTGGTGCGTAGCAGCAAACTTCAAATAAACAGTTAATTATTAATAATAGGAGTCTATTTTGGCAGTTTTAACCGCACATCCACCATCAATTACTAAATGTGAAGACGGCGAAGGCAGCGTCCAAGTCCATCAAGATCCAGGGATGGTGATTGAAGGGGCTTTGGTAATTGCTGTCTACGGTAAAGGTGGCATCGGCAAATCCACCACTTCTTCTAATTTATCGGCAGCTTTCTCTCATCTCGGTAAGCGTGTACTTCAGATCGGTTGTGATCCCAAACATGACAGCACCTTCACTCTCACAAAGAGAATGGTTCCCACAGTTATCGATGTGCTCGAAACCGTTGATTTCCATTCTGAAGAACTTCAAACTAATGACTTCATGTTTGAAGGCTATAACGGCGTGATGTGTATTGAAGCTGGTGGTCCACCCGCAGGAACTGGTTGCGGTGGCTATGTCACAGGTCAAACTGTTAAACTTCTTAAAGAACATCATCTACTTGAAGATACTGATGTCGTGATTTTTGATGTATTGGGCGATGTGGTCTGTGGTGGTTTTGCTGCGCCATTGCAACATGCTCATTACTGCTTGATCGTCACCGCCAATGACTTTGACTCTATCTTCGCAATGAACCGCATCGTCGCTGCAATCCAATCTAAAGCGAAAAACTATCGCGTGCGTTTGGGCGGTATTATCGCCAACCGTAGCGAAGGAACTGATCAAATCGACAAATTTAATGATCGCGTTGGATTGAAAACCTTAGCGCACTTCCGCACAGTTGATGCCATCCGCCGTAGTCGATTGAAGAAATGTACTGTATTTGAAATGGATCCTGATCCTGAAGTGTTAGAAGTACAGCAAGAATATCTGAAGCTTGCTAAAGGTATGCTGGAAAATGCTGAGCCTCTTTACGCTCAACCTCTAAAAGATCGCGAAATTTTTGACCTACTTGGTTTTGACTAATCATCAAAAAAGCCCTCGCTTAGCGAGGGCTTTTTTAGAAATCATGCGATCGCGTAATTGCGTACATCTTTACATCCCAAGGACGCTCTTTCGTGAAAACATAATTATGCAAAATCCCTTCAAACTGCATTCCTGATTTTTCTAGAACTCTTGCCGAGCTTATATTTTCTACAGCACAATAAGCTTGAATTCTGAGTAATTGCATCACATGAAAGCCAAAAGTAATCGCCACATTTACTGCCTCAGGCATCAAGCCTTGACCCCAATAATCCCTTGACAGTGTGTATCCTAGCTCTGCCCTTCGATGAACAGGTGTAACATGCAAGCCACAAGTTCCAATTAATTTGCTGCTTCCCTTTTCTACTATTCCCCAAGTCATTCCTGTCCCATCGCGATACATTTTAAAAACAAAATTGTTTAAATATTCATAAGTCTCATTAATTGACTGATGCGCTTCCCATAAAGTGTAAGTACTTACTTCTGGATCATGAGCATAGGCAAAAATATCCGCAGCATCAGTGATCTCCAATTTACGAAGAATCAATCGTGGTGTTTGCAAAGTTAGAAATTGTTCTGGCAGATCTAGCATCGTTGGAATTTTCATAAAGTCAGCGCGAAGCGCTGACTTTATGATACGAGTTAGCGATCGCGATATTTTGCTACACAATGCTTTACATTTGCCCCAGTCAACACAGACTAAATGTAAAGTATTTAACAGTGATATAGCAATTCTTAATGAGCTTAAAGAGTCTCAGCCGCAGGCTGAGACTCTTTAAGCTCACAAACTCTTATAAAAATTTTAATTCCAACCTCTGAAAACTAATACGAAACGATTATGACTATCGCCCCTGTCGCTCCTAGTAAGGTTTTACTCAAAGTTCCTGTTGACTCTAAGGCTCGCGTGAAACAGTTCATGCAAGGCTTGCAAGACAACATTTGCCAAGGTTTAGAAGAACTAGACGGCAAAGCAACGTTTAAGCAAGATCAATGGGAGAGACCAGAAGGCGGCGGCGGACGATCTCGTGTAATTACTGATGGTGACTATTTTGATAAGGGCGGCGTAAATTTTTCTGAGGTATTTGGCTCCCAGTTGCCCCCAGCTATTTTGCGCCATCACCCAGAAGTTGCAGGCGAAACATTTTATGCGACTGGGACTTCGATGGTGCTACATCCTAAGAATCCCTATGCACCAACGGTTCATCTTAACTATCGCTATTTTGAAGCTGGTCCAATTTGGTGGTTTGGCGGTGGACTTGATCTCACTCCTTATTATGGTTTTGGCGAAGACGCAAAGCATTTGCACACAACACTTAAAGCTGCTTGCGATCGCCATAATCCTCACTACTATCCTGTGTTCAAACAATGGTGTGATGATTACTTTTACCTCAAGCATCGCGGTGAAACTCGCGGCGTAGGTGGTATTTTCTTTGACTATCAAAATGGTGAAGATGGACTTTACAAAAACAGTAATGATTCAACAACCGCTCAAGTAATGAGTGACGAAGTCGGTGATGTACCTCGTACTTGGGAAGAGATTTTCGCCTTTGTTAACAGCTGTGGTAATTCTTTCTTGCCAGCCTATACTCCGATCGCAAATCGTCGCCGCAATATGGAATATGGCGATCGCGAGAAGCAATGGCAACTATACCGTCGCGGACGCTATGTAGAATTTAATCTTGTCTACGATCGTGGCACAATCTTCGGTTTACAAACCAATGGTCGTACCGAATCAATTCTGATGTCTTTACCTCCCCTAGTTCGTTGGGACTATGACTATCACCCTGAGCCAAATACTCCTGAAGCTGAACTGAATGAAACATTCTTGAAGCCTCAAGACTGGATTAACTGGAAAGCCTAATAAAAAAGCACCCCGCACGGGGTGCTTTTTTATTGATTAATCAGCCAATCCAAACACCGTTAGCATAGTCTAACCAATACTGCACTAACCATATACTTGATATTCCTAGTATCCACAAAAGCAATTTACTCACTTTTCGCGATGGAAAACATTGACTTATATAGGCGATCGCAAAAAAGAAATAAGGAGTTCCAAATATAAAACGTCTTAAGCTAGTTAACTTTTGATCACTAAAAACAATAATAACTGTATGTATTAGAGCAAAGTATACACAAAACCAAAATGTATAACTAGTGGATAGATTGTTGGCTGTATGAGTTAAGTTAATACCACTTAAATTATTTATTTTGTTTGAAAAATTACCTCTTTTAAAGTCAGAGCCATAGAATGCTAAAAAAGCTGGTGGATAAGCAAAAAGCAATATCCATTGCCAAACCTTTGGAATGACAAAAGTTAGTTTTCTAATATTAGTGGAGATAGAAATTAGCCATGATGTAATTAATACTATAAATGGCAAATATATTGATATAAAATCAGCATAAGTTAATGGGATAAAAAATAAATGAGGATAAAGTCCTAATTGTTTACCCCAATTTTTCTGATCATGAAAAGGGGCAAAAAAATCTCCTCTTGATTCCAAGCAATAATATCCATAGATGCAATAACCAACAGCAGCACCAAGGCAAATTATTAGGGTTACTATGCCATAGGTTTTAAGTATTTTTAAAGAGTCTATACTATTCTGAAATCTATTTATTACTAAAATTGAGACCAATGCAAATACACAAGCAAATGCAGCTTGTATAAGAAAAGGTCTTGTTAATGAAAGCAACAAAGACAAAATAAATATAAGTATCAATAGATAAATTGATTTAACCTTTTTAATAGGTGTTTTTGAGGTTAATTTAAAATTGCTTAGAATAATTAAAAAAAGCAGGCTTAAAAAAGAAAAAATCCCTTCTGTATAACCAATCATTCTGAAGACTGAAAGAGGATTCATTGCATAGAGCACTGCAACTAAAGATATTATTTTATAGCTTTTGATATTTTGTAATAGCAGAAATAAAAATAGGGGAATACTCATCAATGATAATAAGCTACTAAAAACACGAAAATATAATGCAGCATCATCTACTGTTTGAGGTTTTACTAATCTGTTAATTAGCCACGGCCATAGGGGATAAAATGCATTACAAGTTTGATGTATTGCTAAATTTGAATAATGCTCAATATCATAAAAAAGTTTGGTGGGAGAGTTAGAGAAAAAGCTTGTGAAAATATGTGGATTTATAATGATGGCAATGGCTGTACAAAGAATAAATCCTAAGATGATAAAAATTGATGTTAAAAATATACTGAATTTCATTAATGGTATAAATTGAACTTTGAAGTGATGTTTAATTTAGGATGACTTTAAATAGAAAATTAGAGTTAATGTCGATTTATAGGTAAGATTTTACAGCGTAGGAGGAAATTATTAAGTGTTAGACATTAACAATCTAAGCGTTAACTATGGAGGGATTCAGGCTCTGCAAGACGTGAGTTTAACCATCAATGAAGGCGAAATCGTGACTTTGATTGGCTCTAATGGCGCAGGTAAGACGACCACTTTACGCACTATTTCTCGTCTTGTTTCACAGCGATCGGGACAGATTATTTATAACGGCAAAAACGTTACCAATCTACGACCAGATCAAATAGTCAAAATTGGGATTGCCCATAGCCCAGAGGGGCGGCGAGTATTAGCAAGACAAACTGTGCTGGATAATTTGGAGCTAGGAGCATTTTTGCGAAGCGATCGCTGGGGGATTAAAGCAGATATCGAAAAGCAATTTCAGATTTTTCCGAGGCTCGGTGAACGACGCGATCAATTAGCAGGGACATTGAGCGGTGGCGAACAGCAAATGCTAGCGATCGCCCGTGCAGTGATGAGTCGCCCCAAGTTGCTATTACTAGATGAGCCTAGCTTGGGCCTAGCGCCGCAAATTGTGAAAGAAATCTTTAAAACCATTGTTAGCCTTAATGAAGATGGAGTAACAATTTTATTGGTTGAACAAAATGCCACATTAGCTTTACAACATGCTAATCGCGGCTATGTAATGGAATCGGGAGTGATTACAATTGAGGGGCAAGCATCGGATTTATTAGTTGATGAAAGAGTCCGTAAGGCTTATCTAGGATAAAGAATCAATTTTTGGTGGCGCGGTTTTGCCGCGCCACCAAAAATTGATTCTTTATTTTAGTGAATTTGTGTTTTAACCAACACTTTTAGCGCACAATTTTAAGTAGATACCTAGCGCTTCACATTGTTTCGTATGATTGAGACCCTCAATAAGTTGCCTCGTTGGTTTTCACTGGGCTTAACATTCCCGTTAATTTTTCTAAACGGGTGGTTATTGCTATTGCTTGGTCGAGAATTACAGCCATTGGTCAGTATTCTCATCACAGCAACAGTGATTTCGTTTTTGCTAGATTATCCCATTCGCTTTCTGATCAAATTGAAAGTCAAGCGTGGTATTGCTGCGGGATTGGTAATTCTCATATTTTTCATGGTACTAGGGACGTTAGCAATTTTTCTAGTGCCTTTGATTTTGGCGCAGGCGAATGAACTTATCGTCCGACTACCTGAATGGATTAAGTCGGGACAGCAACAGTTGCAAATTTTTGAGACTTGGGCGATCGCGCAGCAATTACCAATTGATATTAGTGGCACATTCAATCAAGTAATCGAAAAGTTAACGGGTGTTCTGCGATCGCTAACAACTCAACTTTTTAGCATTGTCTTTGGAGCGATCGGCAGTCTGGTAAATATCTTTTTGACCTTGATATTTTCGATTTTTCTTGTCATCCGTGGTGAATTCCTCTGGAATGGCTTATTAAGTTGGCTACCCCAGAAATGGAATGATCAAGTTCGCAATTTACTGCCCCGCAATTTTGAGCGCTTTATTGTTGGACAGGTTACTTTAGCGACAATCCTTGGTATTTTGCAAACTACAGCCATGCTAATCTTAGGAGTTCCCCTTGCCCAGCTTTTTGGCTTCGGTATTGGCATTGCTAGTTTAATTCCCCTTGGCGGCTCTAGCACGATTATCACCGTTAGCCTATTGATCGCCTTACAGAATTTCTGGCTTGGTGTCAAGGTTTTACTAGTCGCTGTGGCAATTATTCAAATTGTGGAGAATGTACTGGGTCCTCGTATCGTCGGTGAGTTAACAGGGTTAAATCCAGTATGGATGTTAATTTCTCTAGATATTGGCTTTAAGCTCAATGGAGTTTTGGGGCTATTAGTTGCTGTACCGATCGCAGGTTTTATCAAGGGTACTTTTGACACAATTCGTGGCGTGAATGGTTCCAGTAAAGTTGAGGCGATCGCGGATGTCCACACCGAAGTCGCCATAAAATAAAAGGCAAAAATTACGGATATATAACTTTCAAAACAATAAACAAAAGGCGGCGCTTTGCGCCGTTTTTTGTTTCCTTTAAGTTTTTGTAATGAATGCCCCAATCATATAGATATCCTGTTAATCTAGGTAAAAGAAACATGAGTAGCACTCAAGCGCCGCTCATGTTTCTCTTTTACAGAACTACTGATGATTTGGGCATATGAAGCGTTTTCGGGATGAATGGATTGATGAATGGTGTCAGGAAAATGGTTGGACTGACCTATTTGTTGAACGTTGCTGCAATTATTGGGCTTTCCCGCCAAGTTCTGTGATGCCATTACCAATCCCGAATGACACCCTTCGCAAGATAAAAAATGCCAAAGGCATGAGCGATGACGAGAGGACTTGGACATTTGCCGCGATCGCAATTTCTTGTCTAGCATCCATATTTAGTTTCATTTTAAAAAATCCCCTACCAATTACCTGTGCTTTTGGCTGTGTCGCCTTTATTGTCGGGCAACTAGAAATCGAAGAATTTTAATAAAAAAGGCTCGCACTGGCGAGCCTTTTTTTATAGTGCTAGTACTTTTGCTACTAGTGCAAGACTTTCTTCATAGAGAGCTTCTCGCCCCCAACGCTGCAATTGTTGTCCAAGAAGCGTATCAGCACTTTGATCGGACAAAGGCGATACTTGATGAACGCGATAGTTTTGCGCTCCGCCACCAGCTTCCATTCGCATACAGCCTGTAGATTCTGAGCAAAATACGTTACAAGCGTCCGTATTTTGATTAGAGGCTGTCAAGCGTAAACCAATGAGATCTCCAACTACCTCACCAACATCGCCAATGGGAATTGCTGCTAATTCAGCCTTAACTTTGATGTGGTTGCGACCTTCAAAAATAATATGTTGGATATCGTAATCGCCACCTTCAGAGCTGCGTTCAACTGGTTCCCATTCGAGACGACTGGCGATCCAGCCGAGAAACATTAGAGCTTGGGTGCTGTTGCCACGTTCGTAGTCGATGGTGATCCCATCAATTTCCCAAACAGCTGCACGGCGATCGGGTTGGTCAAATGCTTGAGCAGTAAGCTCTTGCCAAGGACCAAGTCGTTGCCAATTCAAGTCCGCAATTTGCGTACTTGCTTGAATCATCCCTTGTACTTTGAGTAAATCTGACTCAGAATTGGCAAACGTGGCTGAGTCCATAATTAAGCGATCGCTTAAATTAACCAGCTTCTCAAACATGCGTGTATTCGGGGCAGGGCTGTCTTTCCACCACAAGAATACAGGTAGGTCGGGGATCAATAATTCTGGAAGAATACTATGTACGCGATCGAATGCTCGTTTTGCGCCAGTTAGGGTGATGTATTCACCGCAAACCAAAGAGCTACGACTTTTTTGAATCGGGCAATAGGCAGCGACCTGTGCGGATATGCCTTGATCTTCTTCATTCAGAGTTACCAAATCGACTACTCGACACGGACTCTGAGAAACGATCGCATCAACAGAAGCCATTCGTGATACCACATCCATATTTTCTGGTTCGTACACCAAAAGATTAAAAGTGGTAGCACGAGCAGCCGAATTTTCACCATAGGACAGCCAGATTTTGCTTAGCTCTGCTTCGACTTGAGATACCGATACATCTTTGGGAGCTTGCAAAGATACAACGGAAGTTGCTTGCGTATTCATGAAAATTACGAGTTAGGGATTGGGATTTGGGATTTGCAAATTACGAATTGGGAGGGGGAATTACGAATTACAAATTACAAATTACGAATTGAAAAATTATTAATTCGTAATTCGTAATTCCCCAATTCGTAATTGATTACAGTCGTCGCCACTGTCGTCCATCACGTTCGATCAGTTGTTCGGCTTCAGATGGTCCCCAAGTTCCTGCTTCGTATTGAGGCACGACGCTGGGATCATTAGGCATTTCCCATGCAGTAAGCGCGGGTGTCACCACTTTCCAAGCAGCTTCCACTTCGTCACCGCGTGTAAAGAGAGTCTGATCGCCTAACATACAGTCTAGCAACAAGCGATCATAAGCATCGGAGCCTTCGATACCAAAGGTTTTGCCATAGCCGAAGTCCATTTCCACCGAACGCGATCGCAGATCAGCTCCTGGCATCTTTGCCTCAAACTTCAGGGCAACACCTTCATTGGGCTGAATCCTAAGTGTCAATACGTTTGGTGAGACCTGCTTTGCCGCAGACTGAAACAGTAAATAAGGCACATCACGAAACTGAATCGCAATTTCGCTGACTTTTTTGGGCATCCGTTTACCAGTTCGCAAATAGAAGGGAACACCTTGCCAACGCCAGTTATTCACTTCAAACTTCATTGCCACATATGTTGGCACTAAGGACTCAGGATTCACATTAGGTTCACGGCGATAGCCTTCCACTTGTTTACCTTTCATCCACCCCTCGCTATATTGCGCTCGCACACATGATCGCTCTAATCGGCGAGTATCAGCTAGTCGGGTTGCCTGAATCACCTTCACTTTTTCATTTCGCAGAGAGTCCGCATCCATAGCATTGGGTGGCTCCATCGCTGTCAAGCAGAAAAGTTGCATCAAATGATTTTGCAACATATCTCTGAGCGCCCCAGAGTTTTCATAGTAACCAGCCCTATCTTCAACACCAACGGTTTCTGCAACCGTAATTTGGATATGGTCGATAAACTGGCGATTCCATAGTGGTTCAAAAATCGCATTGGCAAATCGCAACACCAAAAGATTTTGAACGGTTTCCTTTCCTAAATAATGGTCAATCCGATAAATCTGTTTTTCGTCACAAGCATTCCGAACTATTCGGTTGAGATCTTGACATGATGACAAATCGCGCCCAAAGGGTTTCTCAATTACAAGTCGAGTTTTTTTGGCGTTCTTGATCATCCCAGCTTGCCCCAACTTCTCGATCGCATCGGGAAAGTAATTGGGTGAAACGGCTAAATAAAAGACTCGATTACCGCGAGTACCCCTTTCTTTGTCAATTTGACTTAGAAATTCATCAAGCTTTTTATAATCCTCAAGATTACTCATATCGAGGGATTGGTAATATAAGCCTTCAGCAAAATCTTGCCAAATTGCTTCAGCGCCAATACCCACTGAGAACTTTTCAACGCCATCACGCATTTGTTCACGAAAGTAGTCATGACTCCAAGGTCTTCGAGCCACACCCACAATTGTGAGTTCTGGCGGTAAACGACGCTGCTGTTTAAGATGATAGATCGCTGGAACTAGCTTGCGAATAGTCAAATCACCCGACGCACCAAAGATCACAAGGATCAGAGGTTCAGGTGTTCTTTCTTGCTGTAAACCAACCCGTAAGGGATTTTCGAGTATTTGTACCACAGGCTCGGTTGTTGAACGCTAGTGTAGATTCTAGCCAATACATTCAGTTTTCCACCAATATCGTCTGTTTTCCTTTAGGATCAATGGTCTTAATTTTTGTGGAAAAGCCAATAAATCAAGAATTTCAGTGATCTTAGTGGGTTTGAGCATCTAAATTTATTTGTGTACCTACCACTTTAATCCTTGTATTATATATGATAATGATTATCACTATCAGCTTGTTGGGCTGAGAAATGTGAATATAGCAAAACACAAAATGGCTTTGCCATTTTATGTTTTGCTATAAGTTGCTTGGTTTATTTTTTAAATGATGACCACGTTTTCGCATCCCAAAATTGCGATCGCAATTTTGGGATGCAGATCGCCAAGACCGCTAATGATAGAAATAACAATTCGACTCACGATTTCAAAACCCATTCAAAATAGCCGATCTCAGGTACTGCTCCAATTCTTATAGGTAACACTGAAACACCTAATCCGCGAGATACATATACAGAAATTGAATTAGCCTGATACCAACCACTAACATAGTTCCCACTACGTGGCGGCAGAACAGGCGCAAAGCCAAAGAAAGATAGCTGTCCGCCATGAGTGTGTCCTGTCAGCATATATTTGGGCTTATATGCTGACAGCATTTGCAGCTCATCGGCAGAGAATGTGTCTACATATGCGGGTGAGTGAGCAAGCAATAAATGATTGGGATTGGAATTAATATTTTGAAGTGATTTGATTAAATTAGGCTGGCTAACTAAGTCATCAATACCTGTTATTAATAGATTGCGATCGCCTTGTTTATATAAAGCACTTTCATTAACTAATAAGCGGCAATTGTAAGTAGCATATATTTTTGAGAGAAGCTCTAAATTGACTCTTGCCTTATATTCCCAATTCCCCAAAATCGCATATTTAGCTGTTTGGCGATCGAGAAGTGATAAGAAGCGATCGTATCCATCTAACTGTTCTGCCTTATCGATAGAATCTCCAGTAAACACTACGATATCTGGTTGGAGCTTATTAACTTGTTCGGCAATTCTTTGAGCGCGATCGTTAAATTTTTTTAGATGAAGATCACTAATTTGGACAATTTTTAAACTGTTTTGATTAGAAGAAATTTCTGGATTGAGTCGATGATGTGTCACCACAAAAAGATTGGGCTCAATCCAGAAAGCATAAATAGGCAGTAATACTAAGGCTGTAATAATGAGAAGCAGAATGTATCGTTTTTTCTTTATTTTTCGCATTGGAACTTCTGGTGGCTATAAAAACTTTGTTTTGGGGCAATGGAATTGTTACACCGATTGTCTGTACTTTTAACTTTAGCGAAAAAAATTGGTAAGCGCTCAATTAAAATTTTATGATTGCTATTTGAGATTAGGATGATCTTAAGCGTTGCACTCAAAATGGTATGTTAATAAACCTGACGCTTCTAATTTTAAAATGCAACTACCCTTTCAGAATTCTTATTCAAACATAAAATATTATGTTTGAGCATAATCATCAAGTTTATACGGCTCGTGAGATTGTTCAACACTACAGACAGTTACGCCAATTACAACCCGCCGAGCAAACTATTTTAGATCTTCTATGCAATGAATGGTCGCATATGAAAATGCTGGATGTTGGAATAGGAGGAGGCCGTACCACGCAATATTTCTCTAGAGTAGTTAAGGAATATGTTGGTATTGATTATTCTGAAAATATGGTGACAGCTTGCCAAAATCGTTTTCCAGCATCTTCACAATTAAGAGTTGAATTGGGTGATGCCAGAAATCTGAGTCAATTTCAAGATAACTCTTTCGACTTTATTTTATTTAGCTTTAATGGTATTGATGTTGTATCCCATTTAGATCGGTTACGGGTATTGCAAGAAGTCAGCCGCGTTGGTAAATCTGGAGGGTATTTCTTCTTTTCAAGTCATAGTCTACAAGGGCTAGAGCGAGAATTTAAATGGCAGAATCAAATTAGCCTAAATCTGCTAAAAACCTATGTCAATATGATCATGTTTGCTCTTCTACGCTTCTTCAACCGTTCAATTTCCCTAAAGCAAATAAAACATTCTGAATATGAAATCATTCAAGATGAATCTCATAACTTCCGCTTAAAGCAGTATTACATTCGACCTCAAGAGCAGCTCAATCAATTAAAAGCAAATTTTGAGAATATCAGAATGTACTCTTGGAAAAGTGGTCTTGAAATAACAACTCAACAGGAGTTAAGCGATAACTCTGACATGTGGCTTTATTATCTTTGTAAGATTAAATAAATGGCAATTGATGCAAGAAACTCATTTAAAACTCTACAAATCCTAATACTAGTTAAATCCTCTTCATTCTGCAATTAAAAAAGTCAAAGATATAACATTTATAATAGGTATATATCAAAGCGATCGCAATATGCCAGAGTTTCCACAAACCAAAAAACAACTTAGACAAGCATTGCTCGCCCAACGCCGCCAAATCCCTAATGAAATTTGGCAACAAAAAAGCCAAGCATTATGCGATCGCATTGCAAATTGGCAAATTTTCCAACAAGCACAAAATATTTTGGCTTTTACGAGTTTTCGCCAAGAGCCAGACTTAAATTCGCTTTGGCAAAGATTTCCTGACAAAAATTGGGGGTTTTCGTGCTGTGTGGAAAAAGAGCTGATTTGGCATCAAGTCGCGATCGCAGATTTTGAGAGCAACATGCGATCAGGAGCATTTGGTATTCTGGAGCCGCGCCAAGACTTGCCACTTATGGACTTAGATAATATTGATCTAATTTTGATACCTGCGGTAGCTTGCGATCTCGGAGGGTATCGATTGGGCTATGGCGGTGGCTTTTACGATCGCTGGCTGCCTAACTCGACAGGATTTAAAGCAGGAATAATTTTTGATGACTTTTATATAGATGCGATTCCCAATGATATTTGGGACGTGCCATTAGATGCAGTCATTACTGAAAAACAAGTGTGACGCAAAGCGTCACACTTGTTTTTTAAGTCCTGTAGCGCTTCGCACAGCCAGCAATGTACGGTAAGCCGATCTAGTCCCATACTCATTTCGCAGTATATTAGCACTCAGTGAGACAGAGTGCTAAAGCACGCAAGTTGTGACCAAAGTGAGATCAAAATCAACCTTAAGTCATCACTTGCAAAGTCCACTCTGATTAGATTTTAAGGAGGTATGGCATAGTGGCATCGTTAACCCTAAATACTGGTACATTGCAACCCCTAGGCGATCGCCTATTGGTCAAAGTAGCAACTAAAGAAGAAAAGACCGTAGGCGGTATTTTCTTGCCAGATACAGCACAAGAAAAACCTCAAGTAGGTGAAGTAACTGCCGTAGGACCTGGTTCTCGTAATGACAAAGGTACTCGCGTTGCACTAGAAGTCAAAGCTGGCGATAAAGTTTTGTACTCCAAGTATGCAGGCACTGAAGTCAAAATTGATAGCGTAGAGTATTTGCTCCTTGCAGAAAGAGATATTCTCGCGATCGTTGAATAGGGCTGAAAGCCTAATTACGAATTACGAATTACGAATTACCAATTACCTAATAAAAAAACATGGCAAAAATTGTAGTATTTGATGAAGAGTCTCGCCGCGCACTTGAGCGCGGTGTGAACGCACTAGCTGACGCTGTTCGTGTCACCCTTGGACCTAAAGGTCGTAACGTAGTTCTCGAAAAGAAATATGGCGCTCCTCAAATCATCAATGATGGTGTGAGCATCGCTAAAGAAATTGAATTAGAAGATCCTCTAGAAAATGCAGGCGCTCAACTAATTCGTGAAGTTGCTTCAAGAACCAATGATGTAGCAGGCGACGGAACCACTAGCGCTACTGTTTTGGCTCAAGAAATGATTCGCGAAGGCTTGAAGAACGTTGCCGCAGGTGCAAACCCAGTGGGCGTGCGTCGTGGTATCGAAAAGGCAGTAGCTCACCTCGTTGATGTGATTGCTCAAAAAGCTAAAGCTGTTGACTCCAATGCCGAAATCGCTCAAATTGCTACCATTTCTGCTGGCAACGATTCTGAAGTTGGCGAAATGATTGCTCATGCCATGGATAAAGTTGGCAAAGATGGCGTAATCACAGTTGAAGAATCGAAGTCCCTCACAACTGAATTGGAAGTTGTCGAAGGTATGCAACTCGATCGCGGTTATATCTCTCCTTACTTCGTAACTGACAACGAGCGTCAGCTAGTAGAATTTGAGAATGCCAGAATCTTGATTACTGACAAGAAAATCAATGTAATTCAAGATCTTGTTCCTATTCTTGAGAAAGCAGCTCGTTCTGGCTCTCCTTTGGTTATCATCTCTGAAGATGTTGAAGGAGAAGCTTTGGCGACTCTAGTTGTGAACAAGCTCAGAGGTTCTCTGAATATCGCAGCAATCAAAGCTCCTGGTTTTGGCGATCGCCGTAAAGCGATGTTGCAAGATATCGCAGTTCTTACTGACGGTCAAGTTATCTCTGAAGATACTGGTTTGGAACTTAGCGCAGCTACCCTCGAAATGCTGGGTACTGCTCGCAAGATCACCATTTCTAAGGACAAAACCACCATCGTCTCTGACATTGCTAATAAGTCCAATATTGACAAGCGTGTTGCTCAAATCCGTAAGGAATTGGATCTCAGTGACTCTGACTACGACAAAGAAAAGTTGCAAGAGCGCATTGCTAAGCTTTCTGGTGGCGTAGCTGTAATCAAGGTCGGTGCTGCTACTGAAACTGAACTTAAGGATCGCAAACTTCGCATCGAAGATGCCCTCAACTCCACTCGTGCTGCGGTTGAAGAAGGTATCGTTCCTGGTGGTGGTGCAACTCTTGCTCACCTTGCAGTTGAACTTTTAGACTTCAAAGCAACCTTGAAGAACGAAGAAGCGATCGGTGCTGAAATCGTATCTCGCTCTCTGTCGGCTCCTCTTCGTCAAATCAGCGATAACGCTGGTCTAGAAGGTACTGTCGTCGTTGAGAAGGTCAAGGGCATGAGCTTCAATCATGGCTTTGATGCACTTAAAGGCGAATACGTTGACTTGATTGCGACTGGAATCATCGATCCTGCTAAGGTTGTCCGCTCGGCATTGCAAAATGCGGCTTCTGTTGCTGGTATGGTCTTGACCACCGAAGCTCTAGTCGTCGAGAAGCCTGAGAAGAATGCTGGCGCTGGCGCTGGTGCTGCTGGTATGGGCGGCATGGGCGGCATGGGCGGTATGGGTGGCATGGGCGGTATGGGCGGCATGATGTAATCATCATCCAAATTTACTCATTCAAAAAGGCAGGGTTACGCTTCGCGTAGCCCTGCCTTTTTGAGTTAAAATCAAGTGAAGTTATTGCTAAAAATTTGCTATGACTATTGCAAGCTACCGCCTAAATTTTGCGGAGTACCTTAAGTATATTGATGGTACTGACCAGCGCTATGAGTTGGTAAATGGAGAATTAATTCCGATGAGTTTGGGAACTGGGCAACATGGTGCGGTAATCAAGTTTTTGGAAAGAAATCTTGAAGTCGATATTGCTGAGCAAAATCAAGATTGGGTAGTTTTACCTGCATTAGTTGGTGTGCGGAGTCCCAAGGGTGGTAGATGGGATACCTGTCGGATTCCAGACTTAGTAGTTATGCCGAGAGAGCAATGGCGATCGCTGCAAACTTGCGAAGCAGTTATCGAAATCAATCAACCAGCACCATTGCTAGTCATAGAAGTTGTAAGCGAATCAACTAAAGGTACTGACTATCGTGCTAAGCGTGCCGAATATAGCGTATTAGGGATTTTGGAATATTGGGTTGTCGATCCATTAGTGAACAAAATTACTGTTTTTAGTCTTGATGATGGCTGGTATGAGCCTTGTGAGTTTACTGATGATGCAATCATGCGATCGCAAACTTTCCCAAATTTGAAGTTGACTGCCAATCAAGTTTTTGGCAACCTGCTAAAATAATTCGCAGCTTTCTAATAATTTTAGCAATAACCCAGTTTATGACTCCAGAGCCAATCTTACTTCCTGACAATTTAGAAGATGCTACTGAACAAGCGATCGCAGCTACACATCAAGCGATCGCTGATGGAGCTAACCGTGTAATCGCCGATCTAAGGTTTCCAGAACTCAAAGTGATGCCGATCGCCTATGAGTTTGCAGCTAGTTTTAATCAACGCTATGGTAAAGCTTGGCAAGCCATTTTTTCAGATGCAGGGGCTGCTGCTCTGGCAAAGCGCGAATGGGCGGATCTTGATGTATCCGTGCGCGGTGTCAATGAAGGACGCAGAGCTATTCGTGAAGAAGATCAAGCATTTCTCATCATCGAGCCAACTTCAGTTGAAGTTGAACTGGTGGAAAAGTTAGCGCAACTAGCAGGCGATCGCCCCTTTGTGATGCTCAATCCTCGCCTTGAGAATAGTGAAGTGGGTTTAGGGCTTGCCGCAAGACAAATGCGCGATCGCTTTTTAAGTACTTTCGAGACAGCCTATTACATCAAGCCGCTAGAGCTTGGCGCATTATGGCGCTGTTATCCCCAAACATGGCAAGTATGGCAACAGACTGTAGATGGAATGCAGCCAATGGCTGAGGTAGCCCAACGCCCATCTAGTGACGACATTGATCGTCTGTTTCAGAAAAAGACTGGCAAGCAATCGGGTTCATTCTTAGGGCGTTTGCAACAGTTCTTGAGCGCTCTAGCACGATAAAATACCGTCTAGTAGCCCCTGCACTCAAGTGCAGGCTAAAAGCTCAAACCCGTTGAAACGGGTTAATTGAAAGGAAAGTATTTGTAGTCCACTTCAGTGGACTTGAGCTTTTAGCCAAGAACTTGAGTTCTTGGTTTGTTTACTAACAGCTTTATCGACGAATTGTCTCTGCCTTGCGAGGTTTGGGTAAAATAGCTGCAACTATATGGGAGCTTTCAGCAGAAATAGTTCTATGAGCGATCACCTATTACCCTCCAACCCTCGCAAATCCCGAAAACTATCACTTAAATTTATTCTGATTAGTCAGTTTGTGATCTTGATCTCTGGTATATCAGGATTAGTGGCGTGGCTGTCTTGGCGGAGTGAGCAGGAAACGATCGCTAATTTAGTCGGACAACTGCAAAATGAAATTAGCGATCGCATCAAGCAAAAGCTAACTTCTTATCTGGAAACTCCTCACTTAGTTAATAAAATTAATGCTGATGCGGTACGACAAGGAATATTACAAAAACAAGGTCAAGCTAGTGAGAAATATCTTTGGCATCAGATTAAGAATTTCCCTGCGGTTTCTTGGATTTATTATGGAGGGGAAAAAACAGGGGAATTTATCGGTGTTACCCGCTTGGACAAAGAGAAAAATCCAGAACTCTCTCTTCAATTAGCAATTAACATCGGTGGTCTTGAGCGTTACTATTATAGCCTCGATTCACAAGGCAACCGTCTTGAACTTAAAGGGAAGTCTGAATTCTATGATGCTCGTCAACGCCCTTGGTATCAGGCAGCTTTGCAAACCAATAAACCAATTTGGAGTCCGATTTATCAAGATTCCACTTTGCCTGAGCAAGTGATAACGGCTAGTATACCTGTATTTAGTTCTAATGGTGAGAGAATAGGAGTTTTGGGTGCTGATCTCTCATTAGGAAATATCAACAGTTTTTTGGGTGAATTACAAATTGGTAAATCTGGAGAAGCTTTTATTTTTGAACCTTCAGGCTTATTGGTAGCTAGCTCGACTACGGAAAAGCCCTATGAAGTTGACAGCAATCGCAAAAAAATACAGAGATTGCTAGTAAAAGATATTCGGCAACCCATGATTCGGGAGGCGACTGGGTCTCTAGAGCAGCAAGTAGGTAGCTTGGAGAAAATCAACACTGAGCAGAACTTAAAGTTTTCAATTGAGGGGAGGAATATATTTCTCAAAGTAATGCCCTATCGAGATGAATATGGGATTAACTGGTTAATCGCCGTGGTGATGCCTGAGGCTGACTTTACAGAACAACTTGAGGCAAAGCGAAAAACGACGATTTTGATTGCTTGTCTATCATTAGCAGGAGCGATCGCTTTAGGTACTTTCACCACTCAATATATCAACAAATTATTGCGGCGCTTAACTTCAGCGAGTCAAGCTTTAGCAAATGGTGAGTTAGATCGGGAAGTTCCCTCGGCAGAAATTGATGAACTGAATCTACTCTCCCAATCCTTTAATCAGATGGCGGCTCAATTAAAGCAGTCATTTAATGAACTAGAGAGTGCGAATCAGTCTCTCGAATTGCGGATTTGTGAGCGGATGGCAGAACTACAGTTGTCTGAAGCGAAATTTAGTAGTCTAGTTTCTAATCTTTCGGGAATTGTTTATCGAAGTGTAGGCGGAGATCGCGATTGGACGATAGTATTTATTGGTGGTGCTGTTGAAGAGCTAACTGGCTATCCCTCTGAGGACTTTATTGCTAATCAAGTTCGCAGTTGGGCAAGTATTATTCACCCTGAAGATCAAGATATGGTGGAAAGGGTAATTTTTGAAAGCTTAGCTTGTCAAGAATCCTTTGTTTTAGAATATCGAATTATTGGTGCCCAAGGCAATATTCGTTGGCTGTATGAAAAAGGTCAAGGAGCATTCACTGACAACGATCAATTGTTGTGGTTAGATGGAGCGATTTTTGATATTAGCGATCGCAAACAAGTCGAAGCTGAGCTTTTAGAGCGCGTCCATTTATCAATTTTGATGGCGGAAATTGGCTCTGCATCCACGAAACTATCCACATTAGAAGATGTTCTGCAAGCTTTTGCCGAATCTCTATGGCGACATATGAATGTTTCCTTTGCACAAATTTGGACTATCAATGCTTTTGGCAATGATTTGAATTTACAAGTCATTGCGGGAAACTATAACAAATCAGATAGCGAACGCCTCCGTAATCTAATTAAAAAAGACCAAATTTGGTCGATTACTCAAGGAATGTTTCAGCCGCTTTTGACCGATCAAATTTTGGCGGACTTAAGCGAATCCGATCAGTTGTGGCTACAGGAAAAAGGTATTGTTTCGTTAGTGGGCTATCCTCTAATCGTCAAGGGTAATGTCATCGGCGTAATTCTGATGATTTCTCTGTCACATTTAGATACAGATATTCAGACCATAGATTTGATTACGAATGCGATCGCGATCGGGATAGACAATAAACAATCAGAAGAAAGGCTCAGAGTTGCCAATGCCGAGATGAATGCCTTATTTGCAGCGATGGATGAAGTGATTTTGGTGCGGGATCGTTTAGGACGTATTCTCAAGATCCCTAAAACTCGGAGAAAATCTATTTGGCAAAATCCTAGTGAAGTAATTGGCAAACTCCCATCTGAAGTGTACTCTCCAGAACAGTCCGAATTATTTGCTAGTTATGTGCAAAAGGTTGTAGAGACTCAGCAAACTCTAAATCTTGAATATTATCTTGCCTCCACTGAACAAGGATTTTGGTGGAATGCCAGCATCTCTCCTATTGATACTGAGACTGTAATTTGGGTTGCTCGTGATATTACAGAAAGCAAACAAGTCGAGCAGCAACTCAATCAAGCAAAACTAGCTGCCGAGGCGGCTAGTTTTGCCAAAGGTCAATTTTTGGCAAGTATGAGCCATGAACTGAGGACTCCATTAAATGCAATTTTGGGATTTACTCAACTAATGGTGCGTGATAGCGCTCTAAAAGACAATCATCGCTCCTATCTCAAAATCATCCATGACAGCGGCGAACATTTATTAGAACTTATCAATGATGTTTTAGATATGTCCAAAATTGAATCAGGACGCATTAACCTAAACATAACTAGTTTTGATCTGTTTCACCTTCTCGACACACTTGAAAAAATGTTTCGCCTTAAGGTAAGTGATAAAGCATTACAACTGATTTTTAAGCGATCACTTAAAGTCCCGCAATGGATTAGTACAGATGAAGGAAAACTTCGCCAAATCTTAATAAATTTATTGAGTAATGCGATCAAATTTACCAGTCAAGGCTCAATAGTTCTATCTATTGATGTAACTGATGGCGCAACTATTGACGTAACTAAATCGTTGGAACCAGATTTTCAGTTGTCATCTCAGCCTCAGGAAAGACTCCCAACCATTTTGAAATTTGCAGTAGAAGACACTGGTGCAGGTATTCCAGCCAATTATTTAGAGAAAATATTTGAAGCTTTTGAACAGACGGACTTAGGTAAGAGATCTTCGGAAGGAACTGGGCTAGGACTGCCTATCAGCCTCAAATTTGCTCAATTCATGGGTGGGCAGATTACAGTCAGTAGTCGGTTAGGTGAAGGCAGTATCTTTCGAGTTGATCTTCCAGTGGATGTGTTGGCTTCTCCAGTTCCATTAAGGCAAATCAGCGATCGCTATATCATCGGATTAGCGCCCGACCAGCCAGAATATCGACTCCTCGTCGTAGAAGACCGATGGGAAAGTCGGCATTTGTTAGTCAAAATCCTTGAAGCTGTAGGCTTCCAAGTCCGTGAAGCCGAAAATGGCGTTGAAGCGATCGCTATTTGGGATGAATGGGAACCTCACCTAATCTGGATGGATATGCGAATGCCTGTTATGGATGGCTATGAAGCCACGCGCCAAATTAAATCCCATTTAAAAGGACAAGCAACCGTGATTATTGCCTTAACGGCAAGTGCCTTGGAAGAAGAAAGAACAATTATCCTTTCAGCAGGTTGTGATGATTTTGTGCGCAAGCCTTTTCGGGAAGCGCTTATTTTTGACAAATTGGCTGAGTATTTAGGTTTAACTTATCTGTACGAAGATGAGAGTAATCGCCGTCTCACAGACAGAACAGCAGATGATCTAGAAACCTTAGAAACTGATCTCAAAACTTATTTGTCACAAATGCCTGATAGTTGGATTAAGGAACTCCATCAAGCTGCAATGCTAGCTGATAATGACTTAATTACTGAACTAATCAAATTAATTCCTGAAAATAATACTATTTTAATTCATGCTTTAATCTGCCTTGTAGATAATTTTTGCTACAATCAAATCATGAATTCGACGCATCAAGCTTTTGACCAATAGTTAAATGATCGCCATATGGATACGGTTAAATAATGACTAGAAATTATAGTGGCGATATATTAATAGTCGATGATATGCCAAACAACTTGCGATTTTTATCGACAACTTTGACAGAGCAAGGGTATAAAGTTCGTAGTGTCACCGAAGGATTAATGGCTCTGACTGTTGCCCAAGCTGCCAATCCAGATCTGATTTTGTTAGACATTATGATGCCAAATGTTGATGGCTATGAAATTTGTCAGAGGCTAAAAGCGAACGAGCAAACCTGTGATATTCCTGTGATTTTCTTGAGTGCTTTGGATGAAGTGTTGGATAAAGTGAAAGCCTTTAGTGTTGGGGGGGTGGACTACATCACTAAACCATTTCAATTAGAAGAAGTTTTAGCACGCATTCAAACCCATTTAAGCTTACGCGCAGCCCAAAAAGAAATTAGTCAACTAAACTCTGAACTTGAACAACGTGTGCGTCAAAGGACTGCTCAATTGGAACAAGAAATTGCCGAACGATTGCAAGTTCAAGAGCGACTATTGCATCTGGCTTTGCATGATGTGCTTACGGGGTTACCAAATCGAACTTGGTTTATGAAGCGTTTGGAGCAATTACTCCAGCAAGTCAACCAAAAAGCAGGTTGTCTTTTTGCAGTTTTGTTTTTAGACTGCGATCGCTTTCAAGCTGTTAACGACTCTTTAGGGCATTTAGTTGGTGATCAGCTATTAGTTTCGATCTCCAGAAGAATTGAGCTTTGTGTACGTTCTGGGACAATGCTTTGTCGTTTAGGAGGAGATGAGTTTGCCATCTTATTACCAGATGTCGAAAATAACTCTGACGCAATCAAAATTGCTAACAATATTCTGAGAGAATTAGCCGCCCCATTTCAAATTGGCGACTATCAAGTATTTACGAATGTCAGTATTGGCATTGCTATGGGTAGTAATATTTACAAACAACCCGAACATATTTTGCGAGATGCTGACACAGCAATGTATCGAGCAAAAGCGAATGGAAAAGCTTGCTATCAAGTATTTGAGCAAACAATGCATAGCCGTGCTCTCCATAACTTTCAGCTAGAATCTGAGCTGAGACATGCTTTAGAGCGCAATGAACTGGTGGCTTATTATCAGCCAATCATTAGTTTAGATACTAACCAAATCAGCTCTTTTGAGGCGCTAGTTCGATGGAATCATCCAGGTAAAAATTTAATTGCTCCCAATAAGTTCATCCCGATCGCTGAAGAAACGTCATTGGTAATGGCGATTGATTTATTTGTATTACGCCAAGCTTGTCAACAACTGCGTGATTGGCGAGATGAAGGTATTGCCCAAGAGTCTTTAACTGTGAGTGTCAATCTCTCTGTAAAGCATTTTATGAGCTTTGAATTGCTCAAGCAGATTGATAATATTCTTCAAGAAGTCGGGATTAATGGAAGCTCTTTAAGGCTAGAAATTACGGAAAGCGACATTATGGAGAATGCTGAATTTGCAGGAAAAATTATTTCACAATTGCGCGATCGCCATATTCAATTAAGCATTGATGATTTTGGTACTGGTTATTCTTCTTTGAGTTATCTGCATCGTCTCCCAATTAACCATCTTAAAATCGATCGCTCCTTTGTAATGAGAATGGGCAAACACGGCAAAAATACCGAGATTGTTAAGGCTATTATTGCACTGGCTAAGAGTTTGGGCATGTTGACGATCGCAGAAGGAGTGGAAACGAAAGAACAGCTAGATCAGATCCGAGAATTAGAATGTGAGTTTTGTCAAGGATATTTGTTTTCTAGACCTGTTGATGCTGTGGCAGCTAGAGATTTATTAATTAAAGGGTTTCCGCAATTCTAATCTTTAAGGCGCTTGATTTTTTATCCATTTCAACCATTGAGCAAGAGAATTCCAACCGTTAAGATAACGCAACTGGGGCGCGCGAGATGCAACCAAACTATCAACCGATCGCAAAGCCGCAAACTGCAAACCTAAAAAGCTATCAACTGCGGCATAGGAGCTACCCAAAGTCGCTGCGCCTGATGCATAAACTCTACCACCCCCGTCATTACGCAGTTCTGCAATCTCAAAATCATTAGTCACATTTAGTCTGCCCAGAGCATTGACGGGAATGCTGTAACAATCGAGTAGATCCGCATAAAGGGGATTGGTCTCCACTTTGGCATCTAATCCAGTAGCATCAATAATAAAATCTGCTGTTAACTGCAAGATTCCTTCCATTTGGCGGGGACGAATATATGTAGCAGTTCGTCGATCTGGGAGTTGTTTGACCTTTTCGACATCACCAAACGTAATCTGATACCAACCCTCATTCAACCCAGATTGCACAATTTGTTTCCAGTCAGAGCGATCAGCAGTAGTTGTACCACCCCAATCCTTGAGCAGAGATTGACGAGTCAGCGGATCAGATTTTTCCAGCAGTCCACGTAAATATCCACCCCAACAAGCCTTTGGCCAGTTAAAAGGTTGAAATTCATAATGATTCTTGATTGGACGCTGAGCGCGACCATAACTATTGCCTTGGGCTTTTGGCGATCGCATTAGGTGCAAGAGATTAATTTTTTGCCGAGGCGATCGCTGTCTGATTTCAGAAATACGCTGCACAATCCGTGAAGCAACAATGCCACGTCCACGAATTAAGACTGTGCCACCATGATTTTCCAAATGTTGATAAATATGCTCATGTTCTTCATAACCATTCACGACTGCGAGAAAGTCTTCCGTTTGACTACGATAGGCTTGTAAGTCAGGCAAGAATTGAATCGCCGCATATCCCATTGCTAAATGCAGATACTTGGCTATCAGAAATGCATGATTTCCTTGACCAAGAGAATAGGCGATCGCATAGCGTCCATCGTTAGTTTTGCGGATTGAACGCACTCGCCCATAACGATAAATTTTTTCCCAACCGATTCGCCTTGCTTCGCGATCGATCGAATCAAATACATTTCCTGATCGCGGCGTGTAGGTTTCTGCTAGATCAGGTTCTGCAAAGACTTTCCAGAGATATTTATAAGCCTGAGCGATCTTCCCATGAGTTAAGTCATGCCAAGCCTCGCGCCATGCATAGCTAGGAAATCCCCAAATATTATCTGGGCAGGAATCGGAATTAGAACGCAACCTTTCGTGTAAGGGTATCTGCGAATTGAGACAGAGGCGCTTATAACGCGCATAGGGTTCAGGTTCTAGCCCCAGTGCTACGATTTGGTCAGCAGCCACACCAAAAATCCGCAAATAGTCTGTCCAAATATAACTTCCCAATCCTCCCCCGATCGCCCCGTAAGTTGTCTCATATACAGGCAGTCCTGTGCGATGCAGAGATTGCGCTTCCACTATCGGCAATTGAAAGAAGTCTGGTGGGAAACTAGAAGAACTAGCTAAACTCGGCTGAGTAATATTTGCTTGAGGTAAGCCTGTGTTGGGGTTAAATAAAATCGTAGGCGCTGTGATCGGCTTGACAGAGCTATTTGATGTTCCTGTAATAATTGTTTGCTTTGTAGATGGCAAATCAAAGGCGATCGCAATTTCATATCGTCCAATCGTGAGCCGATCGCCACTTGCTAGAACCTTGCGAAGTTCTCTACTCCGATCAATCAAAACCCCATTGACTAACATTCCATTAGTACTATTTTGATCGATAACTACGACATTTCCTTGCTCAAAAATCAGCAATGCATGGTATCGCGACACCGAGCGATCGCTGAGTATTACTTGCTCTACTTGATTTCCATCTAGTCTCTCTGGCAAGGAAGTTGCTTCTTTACCTATAGCGATCGGTAAACTCAGCCGCAAAGATTGCGGCTGATTGGTAGCTATTTCTAGCCAACTTAACTGAACGGAGATTTGCATAGTCTTCTAAATTATCAAGCTATTCTAAAGATGAGATGTAGTGCGAATCGCCACATCTCATCTTTTAGACGGTAAAATACTGCTAGCAGCTCCAGCTAGTGAAGTGCCACACCAAGGACATACTAATGTAATTCGTTCGTAAGGCGAAACTTTTGCACATTTTAAATTGGGGCATTGCAATCCATAAACATGATCAGGATTTCTCTGGGGAGAAATGGGTACATCAATATCAATTTTGGTGATTTGTAATATTTGTTGACCTAACGCGATCGCCATATTCACCTTCAATTCGCGTTCTCCCTTCGATAAACTTTGACCATCAATCATTGGCGGATTAGACTCACGCATATTTCTAATCCAAAAGCTCTGTTTCTGTGAATCGAAATAAATCACCACATGCAACCCCGATATTGTGGGATGAGTCAAAACTAAATCACACCTTGCAGGATCGCGCCCAATTCGTGCCATTGTCAGACCGATATGATAACTTTTGGTAATTCCTGCTTCTACCCAAGCCAATGTTAGTTCTGACATAATTGCTGTTAAAGCTGCTTGATTTCAAATATATAGCACAAGATAAGATTATGACTCCTACATTAATCGGAAGATGGCAAACTCGGATCTTACTTTTAGGGACATTGGGGGTACTCGTAACTATTCCCTTTAGCCTCAATGGTGAATTCGTCTATTTTCAAGTGCTATTAGCGATCGCAGTTTTAGGCTGCCTATGGGATATTGTTTACAACCAATTGCAAACTCTCCGTTGGGATCATGATTGGCCGGCGACTTTGCAGTTAGCAGCAGGTATTTGGGAAGCCTTTTTCTTTTATGTTCCCTTCAACTTTTTGATCAGCAATATTTTGAAGATTGGATGGCTGAGTGCCATTCCCTTTGATAAATTTTCACTACACTATATCTGTATTTGGCTAACAGTTTTTACTGCCTCACAAACACTCATGAGGATCATCTTTCCGCGTTGGCGATTTCATGGAGGCGAATGGTTACATAAATAGCTAAAAGCAGCAATTCCCCGCGTTGTGGGAATTGCTGCTTTTGATGTTGGCAAACAAAAAGAAAAGGAACGCTCAGCGTTCCTTTTCTTTTTGTTTAAGCTATTTAGCCGATGTGAAAAAAATACTTCTTTGAGAAGCTAAAAACAGCAACATAGATGTTTCGTTAAGCCCATTTGTAGCGAGATTTTAGACTAACAAGTTTGAATCTCGCTATTTTTGTTGCGATGTTTTATAGAATTTTTGGAACAAATATAGCTATTTATTTAAGCTTATTTATTGCAAGTTAGTATAGTAACATAAACTGGAAGATCTGGTCAGAAATTTTTGCTTTTATGGATGCAACCCTTATTCGTCAACTTGTATGGCTAGACTATCGATTAGCTCTGCTGTTTATTGTTTTAATACCCTTCGGCCTATTAATCTGGGCTTTGCGGAGTGGCAATGAAGCAATCAAGCGATCGCTACTTTTGTATTGGCGCGTTGCTAGTCTGGTATTGATTACTATTTATTTAGCGATCGGTAGTTTAGGTATATCTTATATATCGGGCATTGTAGCTGCGGTTTTAATCGTGCTTGCGCTCTGGTTTTGGCAAGATTTAAATGAAGATATTGAAGCTTCGCGCAAGAGCCTTAAGCCAATTTATTTAGGATGGCGTTGGGCTACGACGGTTTATTGCTCACTAAGCGTGATATTTCGGTTAATATTCGCTAATTGTGCCTTTATGAATGCTGAGCAACTGAGTGACATTTGCAAAATTTGGTTTGAGCCACCGCTAAGCTTTAGCGCCATATTTCATAATGGTATCCCTTTCGAGAACTTAGCCTTTGTTGGTGCAGTAGGGGGAATTGTTTATATGTTGTATTTCTTCTCTTTCCTTGCTTTTAGCCTACCGAAAACTGGTCGAATCGCATTTCGTGACTAATTACAGCACCTTGCGCTCCAATCCAAACCATTAAACAAGGGGGAGCGAAGAAACCCAATCAATATAGAAACTAAAAGAGGGCGCAAAGCGCCCTCTTTTAGTTTCTATATTGATTGGGATAGCGAACTCTTGCGCCTGTCCATAGAAGCTTTTGGCGTAACGCTTGATAATAAGAATATTCTTCTCGCAAGACAATAAATTGTGCTTGACACTCTGACATCTGGATGTCAACTCTCTGCCCAGGGAAAATTGACGTAGCCATGACTCCATCTGTCCATAGCTTTAGACTAAAGTCATCAGTCGAAAGCGGCCAAATACTGACCGTTAATTTGGGTGGAATCACGATCGCTCGACTCGATAAACTCAACGGACAAATCGGCGTAATCGCGATCGCGTGCATTCCCGAATGCACAATTGGCCCATTTGCCGCCACAGTGTATGAAGTCGAGCCTGTCGGTGTCGCCACAATTAGCCCATCACCGTGATATTGATCGACCACCTCGCCATCAATTTCTAGTTCTAGAGCCGCAGTGACCATGCGATCGGGCGAAGCTGGTTTGACGCACATCTCATTGAGACATAAAAATGGGCCACAGGGTTGACCGAGCCTCGTCCCTAAGCCTTCATCAACCGTAACTACTTTTGCCTCTAGCATCATGCGTCGCTCGATCGCAAAGCGATCGGACAAGAGGCGTTCCCAGATTTCGACAGTATTTTCACATTCCTCAATTGAGTGAGTGAGAAATCCTAAATGTCCACCGACATTAATTGCCAAAATCGGAACCTCAAGTTTTGCCAGATATCTAGCCGCGCCCAAGGTTGCTCCATCCCCGCCTAATACAACAGCAAGATCAATTTGTTGATGCATCGATTCGAGAAATACGGGATAAGGGTTATCTGTTGCTCCTGTTGGACCAATTAAGACCTTGACTCCGAGTGCTTCTAACTCATTACTACATCGCTCAGCCCATATTTTGCCAATTTGACTACCCGACTTATAGGCAATGATTGCTTTACTAATCTTCACAGATTCCCCTCATGTTGGGATTAATGGTTAGCGAAATCGGCAGTACTTTGCTTTAACTAATTCTAAGTCTCTATGTCAACTCTTTTTTGTTGTTCAAAGCGATGCTGGAAAAACTGAAAAGAGAGTTGAAGTGCGAAGCACCTCAACTCTCTTTTCAGTTTTAGAGATGGCAGAATTTGTCTTTTTTTTGGTCGTTTATAGTCATCATTGTCATAATTATCATAAATATTTTTCAATTTATGAAAATTAATGCTACAAAAAACAAATTTTTGAGCTAAGATTTGACACTAGGTAAAATTCTTGGTGTGAAGGGTAAGTCATGAGTCAGGCTGGATTTGGCGATTCATCAGCACAAGAGAGCATTAGTCCATTGATGCCAGAGCCGCAAACCCCGCTTCAGAGTGTATCTTCAAACATACACGGTGAGCCAACAACTCTGTTCAACGCCTTGCCCAGACAAGTCTTAGAGCAAGAGCTACAGTTTTGCAACGAGCGTAGTCAGCAAGCGCAAGTTTTGTTGCGTCAAGCGCAAGAGCAGTTACAACTATCTCAGTTAGTCATCCAGCGTCAGGAAACCCTCACTCAAACTCTTCAGTCACGCATTGACCAACTTGAGCGAGAGTTACAAGATGTGCATATAAATTGTGATGAATTGCGCGATCGCCTCAAGCGCCAACAGCACCACACGTCGCAACTAAAAGCTGCCCTTGAACGTTGCCTCGACACCTCAACACCTGCCCCCAATGACATGGCACTTTCGGCGTTAGAGTCTTGGTCGATCGCTAAGCTTGCCGATGAAAAGATTACTCCTGTTGAGGCGAACAATGACTCACCTCTGCAAAATGTAGTCAAAATTGTACCTGCACCTCAACCAATTGAGCTAGAAGATTCTCAAGAGCTAAAGCCATTCACGACTGATTTACACCAGTCAGAAGTAATTTCGGAAGTAATTATTGAAGAACCTGAACCTCTTCAGTTGTCGATTCCTGCAAGAAGTCAGCCAATTTCACCTTTGATTATGAGGCCTCATAAGGCTTCTCAAGGTTCACCGCTCTCCCCTAACTTACCACCTTTGCAGATTGCTGAGGAACCAAAGGATGCGCATATCGTTAACTGGCGTATTGAGAAGCAACCAGAGCAGGCGATCGCTATGCGCAAAAATGTTACCAGCAACAACGACTCATCTGCATCAGATTCGTCACTTTCTTCAAGCTCAGCTGTGACTAACTCGACAATTGCTTCCACTGTCGCTACTCCCAAGTTTATGCAAGCTTTGTATGGCAGTGTTGCTAATCCAGAGAGAGAAGACGATACTCAGCTAGCGATCTCGAATTCTAGCTCTCGTAAAGTGGTGACTTCTCTAGCGGCTGTGCAACTTCCCCAGTTTCCGCCATTGCCACGCCGATGATACTGACAATTGCAGTGGATTACAAGAGATCCAACGCCAAGATTTTTGTTGAGAATGTTGCTTTGCAACATTCTCAACAAAAATCTTGGCTTTTAGTTCAGTGCAAAGCACTGTAGATTATGATTGGTTTCCTGCGTGGTGCGATCGCTGCTTGCAAAGCTGCCGACAGTTCTCGAAAAAATACACCTTCCTATTGGCTCACCCTCGATGTACAGGGTGTTGGTTACGATATTCAAGTTACGGCTAGCACTGCAAATAAGTTGCCTCTAGTAGGGGAAGAGACGCAAATATTTACGCATCTGATCGTTCGTGAAGATCAAATGACCTTGTTTGGTTTTGCCACTCTAGCTGAACGTGAGTTGTTTCGCCAATTAATCAGCGTTTCAGGAATTGGGACTCAGGTTGGTTTAGCGCTGCTCAATAGTCTGGGTATTCAAGATTTAGTTAAAGCGATCGTTTCAGGTAATACGCGGGTGCTGAGCTTAACTCCAGGGGTCGGCACGAAAACAGCGGAAAGGTTGGCTCTAGAACTAAAGACAAAACTAGCGGATTGGCGCTTGGCTCAAGTTGGTGTAACTAGCTCTGTTGGTAGCGTGGTTAGTGTGGCTGTACAAGAAGAGGTCGAGATGACTTTGTTAGCTCTAGGTTATACGCCAACTGAAATTAGTAATGCCCTGAATGCGATCGCCAGTTTACCGATACTTGCTAAAACTCAAGATATCGAAGCTTGGATTAAAGAGGCGATCGCATGGCTATCTCGTTAAGCAACATAATAATTAATAATCATTGCTGCTGAACTTGTCCAATCTACTGTTTTATTCAATAGCTTATTGGTCAGTAATTGTTGAGCGATCGCTATCTCATCATCGGTGAGCAACTTGGCTAGATGACTGGCATAGGATGGCTTTGCCTGAGACTTGCTAAACCAACGGTTTAATAGAGCTGTAGAAATTTGCATGGGCGTAGTAATGCGTTCTACTTCTATTTCAACAGTTAAACCTACTTTCTCAAAAGCCGATCGCAAATCATCAATATCCCAATTTGTCATCGGGTCATCAGGATTGTTATAGATTTCTTCCTCTGCAAGTATCCAGCGATCGCCAAATTCATCTGGTAAATCGATCAATCGATAAATGCGCTGTGTGTGTTTGGGTATTGATTCATAGAGAGCAATTTTGCCATGAGGTTGCAAGAGATTTGCTAATTTCTGAACACAGGCTAATTTGTCAGGTTCCCGCATTAAAGCGTTATAGCCAACAATCGCTTCAAAACGCATAGAAGCGATCGCATCAGGAATCTTTATCAAGGAACCATGCATGACAATTGGGCGCAAAAGTTCGGGTAAACTTGCTGCTTGTTCTTGCAAAGCGATCGCTTCAGATTCTTGATAAGTCAGTGCATAGACTCCGCCTTCTGGAACCGATCGCAATGCTTCCCATGTTAATAAGCCTGTGGCGGCATTTAAGTTGAGAACCACATGATGACGTTGTATCGATAATTTGGAGAATAGGAGATCTCGTATTGTTGCTAATCGCTCACCCGCCTGTCCGATGGTGCGTTGTAACCAGCGATCACTTTTGTTATCAGTGGGACTAAAGGTAAGGATTTCAGGTAATTCTATGACTACACCACTTACCATTGCTGCCAATTGAGCTTCGCGCCGACGTTCCACTTGTAATTTAATTGCGGCTTCTGCACCTTGATCTGATGGTTGATAGAAGACCTGTCCTTGCAGACTGCTGGGTAAATATTGCTGCTCGATCCAATGATCGCGATAGGCGTGGGGATAGAGATAGCCTGCACCGTGACCGAATCCTTTTTTATCGCGATTGCTATCTTTGAGAGGATTGGGAACATCGGATTGACGTTCCTGCTCTACGGCAGCGATCGCATCGAAGAAGCCCATGAGACTGTTTGATTTGGGAGCATTGGCAAGATAGAGGGTGGCTTGGGCTAAATGATAGCGACCTTCGGGTAAACCAATGCGGTCAAAGGCTTCAGCACAAGCATTCACGACTACTACTGCTTGCGGGTCGGCAAGTCCGATATCTTCGCTCGCTAAAATCAGTAATCGGCGCAAAATAAAACGGGGATCTTCACCTGCATAGACCATTTTGGCTAGCCAATAGAGGGCAGCGTCAGGGTCGGAACCACGCACGCTCTTGATGAAAGCGCTAATCGTATCAAAGTGAGCGTCGCCTTCCTTGTCGTAGAGAACTGCTCTTTGTTGAATCGATTCTTCGGCTACGTCTAAAGTAATGGAGATCGCGCCATCTTCATTTGGTTCTGTTGTTTCTACGGCTAGTTCCAATGCATTCAGCAATGACCTCGCGTCACCGTTGGCGACATTGGCTAAATGAGCGATCGCTTCTTCGGCAATTTTTATATTGAGATTGCCATAACCTCTTTGGCGATCGCTAATTGCTTGTTCTAATACTCGCCGCAAATCCGCTTCGGTTAATGGCTTTAATTGGAATAATCGCGATCGGCTGACTAATGCCTTATTCACTTCAAAGAAAGGATTTTCAGTAGTTGCACCAATGAGAATGATCGTGCCATTTTCTACCCAAGGCAGTAATGCGTCCTGTTGGGATTTGTTGAAGCGATGGACTTCATCGACAAACAGGATCGTGCGTTGATTGTGATAGCCGCGTTGGGTTTGGGCGGTTTCAATTGCTTCACGAATTTCTTTTACACCTGCGAGGACGGCATTGATGGCGATGAAGTGGGCGTTGGTGGTGTTAGCGATAATCCGCGCTAGGGTGGTTTTGCCTGTTCCAGGGGGGCCATAAAAGATGAGTGATGATAGGCGATCGGCTTGAATGGCGCGGCGAAGTAGTCTTCCTTGTCCAAGAATATGTTCTTGTCCGATGAATTCATCGAGGTGGCGCGGACGTAAGCGATCGGCGAGGGGCGCTTCTGATGCGGTGATTTGTTGGCGATGGTTCTCGAATAGGTTCATGGATAATTTAAGTGGCTCAATAGGCGATTCGGGGAGGTCAAATATAATTAACGGTTCAATACTTTTGATGACAGGCGTTTTAGACATCAAAGACCTCCGAGGCTAAAACCATTGTGCATCAAGCATTTCAGTACTTTGAACTAAAATACCTCTCCGAAACACCTATTGAGTCTCGATTTATTGGCATAGTACTGCGTGCTAAATCCCTTTGTAAACCCGCAAAGCCTTATAATAGTAGAGACACTTAGTAAGAATTGCCTATATCACACGGGGCAAGCACTACCAAGCAATGCAAGGAGAATTTGAGTAGCCGTATGACTGATATCTTAGAAGATCGGATTATTCCAACAGATCTGCGTGGCGAAATGTCGCGATCATATCTGGAATATGCCATGAGCGTGATCGTCGGTCGCGCCTTGCCCGATGCCCGTGATGGACTCAAACCTGTACATCGCCGCATTCTCTTCGCGATGCACGAGCTGGGCATGACCGCCGATCGCCCGTTTCGGAAATGCGCCCGTGTGGTCGGTGACGTAATTGGTAAATATCACCCCCACGGTGACACCGCCGTGTATGAAGCACTGGTGCGGATGGCGCAGGACTTTTCGATGCGCGATCGCATGGTCGATGGACATGGTAACTTTGGCTCGGTCGATAACGATCCCGCCGCCGCAATGCGATATACCGAATGTCGGCTGACCCGCATCTCTCAATTCGGGTTAATTCAGGATATCGATCGCGATACGGTTAACTTTGGTGATAACTATGATGGCTCACAGCAAGAGCCTTTGGTATTACCCGCTCGGATTCCTCAATTATTGCTGAATGGCTCTTCAGGCATTGCCGTGGGGATGGCGACAAATATTCCGCCGCACAATTTGGGCGAGTTGGTCGATGGCTTAGTCGCTCTGATTGCTGATCCAATGCTGACGGATTTGGAATTGATGCAATATATTCCAGGCCCTGACTTCCCCACAGGCGCGTTGATTTTAGGAACTGATGGTGCTCGTGAAACCTATACGACTGGGCGCGGCTCCGTGACTATGCGAGCAGTGGCTAGCTTTGAGACAATTTCGGCTTCTGGACGACAAGATCGTGAGGCAATTATTATCACGGAAATGCCTTACCAAACCAATAAGGCGGCGCTGATCGAACGTATCGCGGAAATGGTCAATGAGAAGAAAATTGATGGCATTTCTGATATTCGCGATGAAAGCGATCGCGATGGTATGCGTTTAGTAATCGAGCTGAAGCGCGATGCCTATCCAAAAGTGGTATTAAATAATCTCTACAAATCTACCCCTCTGCAATCGAACTTCAGTTGCAATATGTTGGCATTGGTAGATGGCGAACCAATTACTCTAACGCTTCGCAACGCTCTGCAAGTATTCCTCGATTTCCGTTATGAAGTAATTACGCGCCGTACACAGTATGAACTGCGTAAAGCCGAAGAACGCGATCATTTATTGCAAGGTCTATTAATTGCGCTCAACCATCTGGATGCAGTAATTGCCCTGATTCGTGGAGCTGATGACAGTAGTTCTGCGAAGTTGGGATTGATAGAAAGTTATGGACTTTCAGAAGCTCAAGCTGACGCAATTCTGGCGATGCAGTTGCGTCGCTTGACAGCTCAAGATGCCGATAAGATTCATGACGAGCATGATCAATTAGTCGCTAAAATTGCCGATCTGCAACATATTCTTGCCAATCGCGATCGCATTCTCACGATTACCCGTGAAGAATTAGAAGCAATCAAACTCGAATTTACGACACCTCGCCGCTCACGCATTTTGCCCAATGAAGGCGATATCGATACTGCCGACTTGATTGCCAATCGCGAAACAATCGTGATGGTGACGGAGCAAGGCTATGTGAAACGGATGCCTGTGGATACTTTCACGGCTCAACATCGTGCCACACGCGGTAAAGCTAGCGCCAACGTCAAGGATGATGATGCGATCGCGCATTTCTTTGCATGTCGTAGTCATGACAAAGTTCTATTCTTTACAGATCGCGGTAAGGTCTATGGAGTAAAGGCTTACGAGGTTCCAGAATCTGGTCGTGCCGCCCGTGGTACTGCTGTCGTGCAGCTATTACCGATCGCTGCGGATGAAAAAATCACTACGGTTTTACCGATCAGCGAGTTTTGTGAAGATGAATATCTGGTCATGCTTACAGCTGGCGGCTATATCAAAAAAACCAAGCTTCCTGCCTTCGCGAATATTCGCTCCAATGGTTTAATTGCGATCGCTCTTGAAGAAGGTGATTTACTGCGCTGGGTCAGACGTGCCAAAGCCGATAATACAATTATCGTTGGCTCGCGCCAAGGGATGTCGATCCGCTTCCGTACTGATCATGAGCAATTACGTCCGATGGGACGTGATACTCGCGGCGTGCGATCGATGCGACTTACAGGCGATGACTTGATCGTGAGTATGGATATTATTCCTGCGGGTCTTGCAGAAATCGAAGCTGAAGATTCTGAGGAAGAAATTGATATCACTGTAACTGCTACTGAAACAGTCAGTGAAGATGAAAATCTGGAAACTGAGGCTGAAACTGGAAACGAAAAAGCCCAAGGGCCTTGGGTACTAGTCGTAACTAGAGGTGGCTATGGTAAGCGTGTTCCTGTCAATCAATTCCGTATTCAAAAACGAGCTGGTAAAGGTTTGCGTGTCACCAAATTCAAGTCTGGACAAGATCAACTGGCTTCACTCTGTTTAGTTGATGAACAGAACGAACTAATGATCGTCACCAGTCGCGGTATCGTCATGCGTCAATCTACCGATGCGATCGCTTGTCAGTCTCGTACGGCAAGAGGTGTGCGTCTACAAAGATTGGATGCATCCGATGCGATCGTTGGTGCAACTCTAGTTCCTCCTGCTTTGGAAGAGGAACTAGAAGAAGTGGAAATCCAAAGTGGTGATGTAGCGGTAACTGCTGTTGAAATTATTGTCGAAACAACAGAAGCCGAAGAGTCAGAAGCCGAAGAATTAGACGGAGATACTGAAGTCTAAGAAAAGCATTGTAGGGGCGGGTTTAGTAGACAATTCTGTTTTTTGCACAGGAACATATCTGCAAAACCCGCCCCTACAAATCTCGTGCTCTTGGTGGTCAATATTTTTTGTCCAGATTGCCTACTGATACCAAGACACAAAATGGCTACGCATTTTGTGTCTTTAAAACCCTTACAGGGTTTGGTTTTTAATTCACAGAAGTGTTGCCACACTTTTGTGAATTATTATGAATATAGGCTACAAAAGAAAAGGTGGCGCTAATCGCCACCTTTTCTTTTAATTATGTTAAGGGTTGAAACTTTACTCTTAGCCCATCCTTTGGTCGAAGAGTGGGAATTGGGAACGGCTCTAGATTTTGGGAAGGTAAAATTTCCCATTGATAATTGCGTAATAGATGCGCAGCAATAATTTTCATTTCTAGTTTGGCAAATGCAATCCCAATACAAATCCTTGCCCCTCCGCCAAACCCAATCAGACTAAAGGGTTTCTGTTTATGTTCTTGGCGATCGCTACTAAAGCGATCAGGATCAAACTTATCAGGATTGGGATAGATATCTGTTTGTTTATGGGTAATCATAATTGAATAGAGAGCTAGCCAACCTTTAGGAACATGGTAGCCATTAAACTCGAAAGGCTTAACCACTCCCCGAAATCCGCCACCAACAGGCGGACGTAGGCGCTCAATCTCTTGAAAAATTTGATCGAGATAAGGCATTTGTCCGATTTGTTCTAGACTTAACTTACCTGTTTCCGCTAGTAACTTTTGCTCTTGTCGAGCACGTTCCAAAACTTGGGGATGACGACCTAATTCTAAACAAAACCAAGTTAACATCGATGTGGTGGTTTCATGTCCAGCAAATAACATCAGCATCGCTTGTGCCTTCAATTCTTCCAGACTAAAGCGACCACCATCCTCATCTTGCGCCTGAACCAACATACTCAGCACGTCATTAGTGGGATTTTGTTGACGTTCCTGCACAACTTGAGTGAGATGTTGTAATAGAAGATCGCGTGCTTTAAGCGCTTTACCCAAGGTGGTAAAAGGCAAGTCAAAGGGCGCGATCGCAAATAGACCATTGGTTAAGGTCGTAAATAATTTACTCAATCTCTCTACATCATCACCAGCATTTGCTCCAATCAAAAGTTGACTAGCAATCTCAAAGGTCAGTTTTTTGAATTCATCAAACCAATTAAACTCCCCCTTTTGTGTCCATTTAGCCAAATATCGCTGTGTGATTTCTTCCATCGTCGAGAAATAGCCAGTTAAAGCCTGTCCATGAAAGGCGGGCATCATCAGTCGGCGATTGCGGCGATGTTCTTCACCGTCTTGCAAGAATAGCGATTCTCCTAGCAGCATCTTGAAATTATCTGGCCAGCCCTCTTTCCACGAGAAGTATTCCATATGACTAGACAGCACAAATTCCGCAGCTTCAGAGCCAATCATAAATACTGTCGGTCTACCAAGCAAGCTAGTTTTGGAGATTGCTCCGTACTTGGCATATTGTTTCTCCGCAAATTTGCGATCGAAGAGAAACTGCAAGGTTTGTCCAAGGATCGGTAATCCCAACTCCCCAGGCGGAAGATTCATCGATTGCGAATTAGAGTTTTCAGAATCTTGATTCATGGTGCTAAAGAGAAAAATACTTTTGCTATTTTCATTGGATATTGTAGCGCGATCGCTATAATTCTCAGGTTTTATACGGACTCTAGGCGATCGCGGATTTCTTGACGCAACAATTTGCCAGAAGCAGTTTTGGGGAGAGATTCCCAAATATAGATAGACTTGGGTAATTTGTATCGCGCCAAGGATTTTTGCTCGCAAAAATCCCTAATTTCTTCTAGTGACAATTGAATATCAGTCACGATTGCGGCAGTAACTATTTCGCCCCATTCGCGATCGCTTATGCCTACAATGCAAGCCTCTACGATCGCAGGATGTTCTAGTAAAATTGCCTCAATTTCCGTCGGATAAATATTTTCACCACCACTAATAATCAAATCAGAACGACGACTGACGACATAGAGATAACCTTCGCGATCGAGATAACCTAAATCACCTGTATGTAACCAACCATCTTGAATAGTATTATTTTCAGGTTGATTGAGATAACCATTCATCACACTTGCACCTTGAACGAGAATTTGCCCGATCGCACCAACATCAAGATCTTGCTGATTATCATCGACAATTCGCAGTCGATTGCCAAAAAGTGGCAACCCCGATGAACCTCTCTTAGTAGCCACTTCATAGGGTGAAAGTGTAGTTATTTGTGAGGCAGTTTCAGTCATGCCATAGGTCGGGCTTATCAGTAAATTTAACTGCCGACATTGCTCAATTAGTTCTGAACTCGCTGGTGCGCCGCCCAATAAAATCGCACGTAATTTCTGAAGATTTTGCCATTGGGGATGTGCCAACAAACGTCTCAGCATCGTTGGTACTAGGGAAATGATTGTCACTTTCTCAATGGCGATCGCATCTAAAACTTCCTGTTCATCAAACTTCGGCAAAAGCGTAATTGCCGTACCATTAATCACACTTCGCCACGCGATCGCTAATCCACCGACATGGAACAATGGCATACAGAGCAGCCAGTTATCATTTGGCTCTATACCTAAATTTAAAGCCGATGCGATCGCGCTATGGAAATGATTGTTATAAGTTAATGGAACTGCCTTGGGCTTACCTGTTGTTCCCGATGTATAGAAAATACCCTGTGTATTTTCCAGATTTAGACTTTCGCTGCAAGGTTTACAGCCATTTAATTGAAAATTTAGCAGAGAAAAACTAGATATTTCAGAAATGATTAAATGATCGATTTGTTTATCCAGATTGTTTACAGTTGATTTAGTAAGCTCATCACAAAGCAAATATTTAGCTTGACTATCTTCTATCTGCCAACGCAATTCTTCAGTAGTGAGGCGAATATTGAGAAAAACTGCTATGGCTTCACACTTGACTAAAGCATGAACAATCATGATATATCGCGGATGATTGGTAAGTAACAATCCAATGCGATCGCCTGCTTTGATTCCCAATGCTTCTAAATAATCTACCCATTGATTAACATCAGCTTCTAATTGTGAGTATGTCCAATGTTCTGATTCGCTATTAATACCTGATTTAAATATCAGTGCGATCGCATCCTTTTTTTGCACCGCTCGTTGTGACAGCCAGTTGGAAAATTTCATAATATCGAGATATGATAGTCATTGTGAGCAGTGCAAAGTACTACCCACAACGACTATCATAAAATTTTATGGAGTAATATCAATGAATCCATTTGGTGGCATTGTTCAAAAAGCATTTTATCTAGGTCTAGGCTTGGCGACTGTCGCAGGTGAAAAAGCAGGCGAAACCATTGGTGAACTGAGAAATCAAGCTAGTAAACTAGCTGATGACTTAGTCGAACGCGGCGAAATGACAACCGAAGAAGCGAAAAAGTTTGTCGATGACCTAGTACGTAATTCTCAAAAACCAATCAGTGAGAGTGCTCCAAATCCTAGTAGCAAAGATGCCCCACGCACGATCTCAATTGATGATGAGGAAGATGGTGATTCTAATCAAACTGTAAGTGATGTAGATTCTCTCAAAAGCAAAGTTCAAGCTTTACAAGATGAACTCAAACGACTACAGAAATAAAAAGAGAAGTAGTGCTGAAAAGCGCTATTTCTTATGGAGAATCTCTTAGTGATTGCAGCAGTTGAGCTTCTGAGAAATTGGTAGTCAATGAAGCTGGGAATCGAGGAGATGAGATCGCCTGTACATAAGCATTATTGAGATAAGCTCCAAATTCAGTGCGGTTATTGAGATGAGTTTGAAAAAAAGCTAAGCTTAACGCCTTTGTGTAGGGATGTGTAAATTCAGGCTTTTCTCCTAATATTGTTGTTGGAACTACCAATACACCACGATCGCTTCTTTCTAGAAAAGAAAAATGCGTTCCTTTGGGGAAAGTTACTAAATATTTGTTTGGACTAGTTAACCAAACAAATGGAAAAAACTGTTCAGGAACCGCAGGCGTAAATAAGTCATCTCCACTAGCAAAAATTGCTACAGGAATCTTGATATTTTGAATTCCTTCTTTACCCAGTAGCGTACTACCACCGAGTGGATTAAGGGCTAACACTGCTTTCACTCGGCGATCGCTAAGATTAATATTATTTACATCTAATGAACTAAAGCGACATTGTAGAACCTTAGACACATTAAAAGAAGAGACATTGGGTTCGGGAATGCTGCATTCTTTATTAATTTGATTGAAGTTAAGTTGAGCGCCTGCCAAGGTGAAAACTGTATAACCGCCTAGGGAATGCCCAATTAAGCCTACTTGCTCTGGATTGAAGCGATCGCGCCATTGGGGATCAGTTTTAACCTTTTGCGCTAATGCATCTAGTAAATATTTCACATCATAGGGGCGTTGCACTGCTTCTTCAGTCTGGGGTGCTCTGCTCAAGCCAGATAGGAACGCCGCAAAGTCACGACTACCTGTTTTAGGATGCTCTAAGGCAGCCACAGCAAATCCATGAGAAGCAAGGTGTTGAGATAAGTATTGCAAAGTGTCAGGATTAGAAGCTAATCCATGGGAAATCACAATTAGCGGTGCAGGAGTTGCCAATCCTTGAGGGATATATATATCTGCCGATATTTTGACATTGCGATCTGGTTGCAGATAGGTAAATTGCTCTTTTGTCCATTTTACATCCCCTGCAACTCGTAGCTCTTTTTGAGAATTTACTAGAGCTTTATTCTCATTCTGATTATTCTGAGATTCTGCGATCGCTTGCTTTTCGATGGCGGCGATCGCTTGTTCCTTCTTATAGAGCAATTGTGAAACTTCTGCATAAGCCTGAAGTCCACGAGGCAAATCTAAATAGATAACTGGGACGGGATATTGCCGCAATAGATTGAGAACGCTGAGCCCCTCCTTACTTTGTGCAGAGAGAATCAACGATGCTCGCAATGCTGAGAAACCATTTAGCTCTGGAGTTATCTGCAAAATCCTACCTAAGCGACGCACTAAAATCTCGCCAACGGGAGAATAGGAAAACTGAGCTGCTGTAATATGACTGAGGCTGAAGCGAGTAGTTAAGGCTTCGCGAAGTTGAGTTTGTTGTTGAGGCGATAATCTTTCTAGATAGAACTCTAAGCGCTTGGTTAGTTTCCCTTCTTTCGCAAATTTTTCTAAATCACTAACATAGATTGTAAATTCACCAAAAGGGGCATACCAAAAGCGAATTTGTTCAGCGCTATGGACTGGTGCTGGATTAGCAAAAATATTGCTAATGGCGATCGCTATCCCAAAGACTAGGGATGCAATCAAAGCTCTGCGATCGGGCAACTTTAGTCGTAAACTACCCATAACAATTCCCTTAACTATGAATATTTATAAAATTATCTGTTGCTAAGGATAAGCGTTGCTTCGTGGCGCTTATCCTTAGCAACAGCAATTCTCATTTAAAAATTGGCTTCACAATGAGAATTGCTGCCCTAGCACAGCCGTTCTCATTATAGAAATCAGTTGTTTGAAAGACCGCCAGCGGCGGTCTTTCAAACAACTGATTTTGGTGTTTCCAGCGCCGAAGGCGCTGGAAACACCAAAATCGGTATCATAATGAGAATTGCTGATCTTAGCACTACCGAATTATATAAAGTGTGCGATGATGATATAATAGCAATCGCAAAAAATTTGTATTTGACCAGCTTAGCTAACTTGCCGATGTAGCACAGGGGTAGTGCAGCTGATTCGTAATCAGCAGGCCGTGAGTTCAAATCTCATCATCGGCTTAATATTAAAACAAGAGAGAGCGCAAAGCGCTCTCTCTTGTTCTTTAGAATGGAATATCATCATAATCAGGCGCATCTGCTGCGGGTGCTGCTACAGGCACATATGTTGACATTGGGACAACGTTAGCAGCAGGAGTAGGGTTATTAGCGATTCTTTCTGTGCGTGCAGGTGGAGCAGAAGTATTGTTAGCCGTATTGCCACCAACTCCAAAACTGTGGACACGCTGAGCAATCAGTTCTGTCCGCTTTTCTTTGTAAGTGCCGCGATCAACCGTATCTAGACGCAACCGACCTTCAACGACAACTTGATCGCCTTTATGATATTTCTCAACCATCTCATCTGCCAAACTATTCCAGCCTACAACCTTAATTCGATAAGGTGCATCTTCAGCGCGGCCACCTGCAAACTGGACAAGAAATGAAGCGATCGAGCTTTGATTATCAGGAGTGCGGCGTAGTTCTGGATCGGTCAGCACTTCTGCCATTAGGACAATAGAGTTCATAGGTTTGTATCAAAGCTTATGGCTTATTTTTATTAATCATCATAATATCGCGATCGCTAAAGATCGCCAATTAAATAAAAAACAAAACTATTGTGGAGGGCAAAGCCTGCCACAATAGTTTTGTTTTTTGAATGGCACAAGTTATTTAATTTGCGTAATTTGAGATCATCCAAAATTCAGTTCAAAAACAACAAAAAGCTAGGTGCGTTATTTCAGACAAAATCTTGAGTGCAATATTCTACATCAGCATGTATACTTTTGCTGATTATCAAGCTGCTATGCTGCCATTAGGATTAGTCACGCACATATGCTGACCGTCAATGCAATCATCATCAGTACTATCATTCTCGATGTTGGGATTCAGTCCGTGATTATCGACAGAATATTTCGAGCAAAACAAGGTAATAGGCGGCGGGAAGAAGTGGAAGAAGAAAACCTTACTCGCTACGAGTCCAACACATCTAGCGATCAGCCTAAGGGCTGGGAATTTAAAATCTTGCGTACTAGTAGCGGTGGTTTTCGCGGGCGCAAGATATTGAACAAAGTCTGTGCTGAAGAGTCACAAGCAGGCTGGATTTTATTAGAAAAGCTGGACGATCATCGCTTACGGTTTCGTCGTCCTATTACTGCTCGCGATCGCGATAATCAGTGCAAAATCGATCCCTATCGCACCCGTTATGGCATCGCTGAGAGTGTGGAAACTTGGACGACAATCATTGTGTTATTAGCGATCATGAGCGGCGCAGCAGTTTTAGGTTTTACAGCATTAAATCGATATTTTGGTGATTGGCAAACACACTCTGTACAGAATGCTCCCCGTTCTGGTGACAATAACACCATGCGCCAGCCACCTAGTCCTAGCGCCAAACCAACTCCTCCCCCACAATAAACCCAGATGAGAGGTGGCACTTCGCGCCACCTCTCATCTTTTAGTGAGAAACCCATGAAAGCAATTTTGATGACCGCAGCAGGCGATCCCAATGTGCTGCAACTTGCCGATCTTCAAGAACCAACTATTCAAGCTCCGACTGAGATTTTGGTACGCCTCAAAGCAGCAGGCATTAATCCCATTGACATAAAACTGCGTAGCCGAGGCACATTTCAGCCCGAACGCTTACCATCGATTCTCGGTTGTGATGGTGCAGGAATCGTAGAAGCGATCGGCTCAGAGGTCACTAAGTTTAAAGTAGGCGATCAGGTTTATTTTTGTAACGGGGGGCTAGGCTCTCATCAAGGTAACTATGCCGAGCTAACCACGATAGACGAAAAATTCGCCACCCATAAACCTAAATCTCTCAGTTTTGAAGAAGCTGCTGCTGCTCCCCTTGTGTTAATTACTGCGTGGGAAGCCCTATACGATCGCGGCACTTTACAAAATACTTTACAATCAGCGTCAACCAGTAACAATGTCTTAATTCATGCAGGAGCTGGCGGTGTCGGTCATGTAGCAATTCAGTTAGCTAAGCTCAGGAACGCAAAGGTCTGCACGACAGTTGGCTCCGAAGCTAAAGGACGATTTGTACGGGATTTGGGTGCAGATTTAGCGATCGCTTATAAGCAAACTAATTTTGTGGACGCTGCGATCGCGTGGACAAATGGAGAAGGCGTAGATCTCGGCTTTGATACTGTCGGAGGTAAACTGATTGAGCAGACTTTTCCCGCCGTTAAAATCTATGGTGATATTGTCTCCATTCTTGAGCCACCCGCTGATACAAGTTGGAAAGTCGCCCGTACCCGCAACTTGAGATTTAGCTTTGAACTGATGCTTACGCCAATGTTGCTCGGACAAGTCAATCTGCAAGCTCAACAAGCCAAAATCCTTAGTGAATGTGCAGATCTATTTGACTCAGGTAAGCTCAAAATCCATGTCAGCGAAGTATTTCAGCTTGCAGATGCGGCTAAAGCCCATGAATTATTAGAAACTGGATCAATGACAGGAAAAATTGTTCTGGCAATTTAAAATCAAAAGCATTAAAGGCGGCGCGAAGCGCCTCCTTTAATGCTTTTGATTTTGAGAACTAACGAAATGTCGCTAATTGCAACATTTGCTTTTCGTTGGCAATACTCATAACCTGACGTTTAGGATCAATTACAATCCACCCCTTTTCTTTCAGCTTGTCTAACACCTTGGTAGTGTCCTCAGGACTAACCTCTGAAAGATCAGCAATATCCTGCACAGGAATATTGAAAATATCAATCCCTGCATCAGTCTTACTGCCATAGGACTGTGCCAAACTAGTCAAAATAGTGGCAATTCGCACCGCCGCTACTTGTTGCCTTAACTGGATGCGCTGATTAGTTTTGCGTAAACGTCGCACCATCAACTGCAACATACGGTGATGCAACTGTGGATCTTTAAATAAAAACTGGATAAATTTTTGAGCAGGAACACTCAGAACACGCACTGGGGTAAAAGCAACAACATCCGTAGATCTTGGTGACTCGTCCAGAATCGCCATTTCTCCAAAAAAGTCACCATTACCAAGTATGGCGAGGGTTGTTGCATCCTGACTTCTCAAAAATCTAACTTTTAACCAGCCAGAAAGAATGAAATATACAGCATTGCCCCAAGCATCCTCCATTAACACGGCTCGTCCAGGGGGATAGTCACGTTCTACTGCTTCAGCGAGGAGCCACTCCAAAGTTTCGGCGCTAGCAGCATCGAATAATGGAAATAGCTCTTTGAAGATATCCGTTTGCATGGGAATTTTTTTAAAACTGATCTGGTGAGCAAGAGTTTTGGCGATCGCAAAAGTTAAAGATGTTTGTTAAGCACCCATCACTTCGTAACCAGCATCTACATAGATAATTTGCCCAGTTACGGCACTTGACAGATCGCTACCCAAGAAAGTTGCCACATTACCAACATCATCAGGGGTAACTAAGCGACGTAAAGGCGCTGTTTCTTCGTAATGGTGCAACATTTTATGGAAGTCTCCGATCGCCGCTGAAGCAAGGGTGCGAATTGGGCCTGCGGAAATTGCATTAATGCGAATATTATCGGGCCCCATATCTGAAGCGAGGTAACGCACATTCATTTCCAATGCTGCCTTGGCGATCCCCATCACATTATAGTTAGGGACAACTTTTGCCCCACCAATATAAGTTAGGGTAATCACGCTACCACCATCTTTTAGCAGTGGTCTTGCGGCACGACATAAATGGATAAGAGAGTAAGCACTCACATCAAGGGCAAGTTGAAAGCCTTCGCGGGAAATATCAGTAAAGTTTCCAGATAAATCTTCTTTGTTGGCAAATGCTAGACAATGCACCAAAATATCAATTTTCCCCCACTTTTCAGCAACCGAGGCAAACAGTGAATCTACTTGTGCATCATCCTGAACATTACAAGGCAACAAGAAATCTGGTGTCAAGGAATCGGTTAACTCAGCAACCTTGCCTTTGTTGCGATCGCGATCATCTGGTAAATAAGTTATACCAAGCTTAGCTCCAGCCTGATGTAATTTTTGGGCAATACCCCAAGCGATCGAACGATTGTTGGCAATCCCAGTCACAAGAGCAGTTTTCCCGCTCAAATCTAACAAACCCGTCATGTATATTTCCTAACGTGAACGCAGCGTAATTCGTAATTTGTAATTAGAAATAAGCTTACCTTAAAAGCCCATACTCGTGCTTGTAGCCAATGGAGCAAGAGCCCGTTGTAAAAAACTAAGCGCAAGGAATGCAAGCATAGGAGATATATCCATGCCTCCTAGAGGGGGAATAATCGAACGAAATATATTGAGATAAGGATCGGTAATCTGAGAAAGGGCAGCAAAGGGCTGGCTGAACCAATCAATGTTTGGGAACCAAGTCAGTAAGACCCGAATAAATAGCAAACCCAAATAGATCGTGATAAACGAGCTGACTGTACCTAGAATAATTGGAATGGCTGCCATAGTAGGTTGTGAGGTTATAGAACAATTAGAACAATTATAGATACCACTATTCTACTGAATACAGCAGAAATCAGGATTTTATCATCACTTATCATCAACGATCATATCTCGTAATGATTCCACTGATATTTGCTTGTTACCATTTTTTCCTTCAGCATTAGCCAATTCTTGACTAACTGAGTCGATCGCAGCGTTAAGTTGGGCGATTTTCTTTTCGAGATTACGACGTGCAAATTCATTAGGGGTTGGAGGCTGATCAATCAGGCGATCGCGATCAGATGGCTGATCCATCAAATTAGACTCTGGCTCACTGAGCTTAATCGCCACCAATGCACCAACTACGCCGCCCACAGCAGCCCCGAAGAGAAAACCTCCCCAAAAATTACCTGAATTATCTGCCATAGATTTGCCCTAACGTTCTCAACAAAATTGAATATTGCTTAAGCGTTACTTACTTAAACAGTTAGAATTTTGGCTCATCATATCATTTTGATTTACTTTGTAGGTATAGCAATCTTAAGTAGCCAGCAATTCTCACTATGAAACCGATTTTGGAGTTTACATCGCCTTCGGCGATGTAAACTCCAAAATCGGTTTTTTGAAAGCTAGACTGCATCTGGCTTTCAAAAAACTATTTGTACAGTGCTGAAACCGATACAGTCGGTTTTAAAAAAAGCAAAACTTAAAGGCTCATTTAGCCTCTAATTGTAATGACTTAGCAATTTTGATTTCATCTAAAGCGACCAGAAAGTTCGCAAATCTGATGGGAATAAATTCCTCAGAAATTATGATGTTTTTGTCATCAGTCTTTACATTTATAAAAGCTGGATTACTTGGCAAGCCTACTTTCAATAAATTAATGCGCTCATCATTAGCTACATTGTCCTTAGGATTCTTGGATATCCAACTGTTATAAGCATCGACCGCATCATACCAATATGCCTTTTTCGCAAAGATCCTTGCTTTTTCTAAATCATTTTTGGCAGAGGCTATCTCTTTGGCGACTACAGGATCTTCATCATGACGAATGAGCGCATTAACATCAATTTGTTGTGTGCCACTACTACCTTTGCCTTCCCAGCGAACTTGCCAACGCTGAACTTTCCCTTTTCTTAGCTGAGGGGCATTTTCGGGCAAAGTAAATTTATAAAGCCCTGCCCCTTTGGCTTTTCCTTCAGCCTTAAAGATAGATTTTGAAGCTCTTTCATTGCCATCACGCAAAAAGAAAGTCACTTTAAATGAGTCATCAACTTGAGGAACTGTTGTTGAAGTATCTAAGCCACTTGCCTTCACATCTTGAGGAGCAATGTACCAATAAAATGTCGGACGAGATACCAAGGTTCTTGCCCCATCACCAGGCACAAGAATTGTAACCTGAGGCAAAGAATCGACGCTTCTAGTTGCGCCTCCCGAACTTGCGGACTTTGGCAACCCTAATCCATATTGAGCAAAAGCAGAAGGCACAAAGATTGTTGAACCAGTGGCAGTGGCTATACAGATTGCGCTGATGGCGATCGCATTTTTGATGCTCATTGTAATTTGAGTCTTAGTTGAAGTCATGGTTGTAATCATCCCAGTTGTTCCTAGTTTGTTGTTACGAGCTTCAGCACTGCACAACATTACTTTACCAAAGTCTAAATTTTCTTATATATTTTAAGGTCGATAATTTAGACTAACAAGTTCCCTAAATACAAGGATTTTTGTATCTTCATCCGAACCCAAAAACAAGATTTTTTGCTGTAGCGTTTTGATCTCAACATCGAATCAATAATTTTTTAAAAAGTGTTGCTAAGCAGGATTTTTTAAAAAATTTGTGACTTTCTAGATATTAACCTGATTTTCTGAAGTGATACCAAAACACAAAGTGGTTATGCCACTTTGCGTTTTTAAAACCCTTACAGGGTTTGGTTTTTAATTCATAGAAGTGTTGCCACACTTTTGTGAATTGGTATGAACCCAAATTTAGGGCACTGGTTGCTAAAGAAGTGATAAATGGTTGTAAGGCTTATCCAGCAAGGATATATGGCGATTGACTGCAAAAACATGAAAAGCTTCATCAGAAATACTTTGAGCGACTCATCCCTCTTTAACAGTCCAGAGCCGAAATAAACCATCGGTAAATTTCATGATGTTAGCTTTAGGCAAAATGACTCATAAACAAATTGCATCAAATCAATTTCATGACATCAAAAAATTGGCTTGCTGCGACTGATTGTTGATGTTTGACTTCACCCTGATGAGTGATTGCATTTTGCAGCTTTTACATAACAATAAAGGTTAGAAAATTATGCGATCGCACAAATGAATCATTTGCGACAAAAAATCATAAGACCAATGACTAAAGTGTATTGATTATGCAGTTCATCTTTAATTTTTCTTAAGCAAAATTAAAGATGAATAAATGTGAGCGTAGGGAATAATTAATGCAAAGTTCATATTGTGGCAAATATTATTCCGACGATTTAGATTCAATAAACTTTAATTTATAGTAATCCTAAAATGGCTTTAGAGAGTTCACCTTAAATGGCGAGATATCTCAAGCTATTTAAATCTCATAAATGAATCTAGGATTTCTATAGTTAATTCTGAAAACATTGTGATCGGGAACCTCTAGTTTATTGCTCTCGTCCTATGTAACTTAGCAGTTAGTAAAACAGTTTCAGCAAACAACTTCAGCGATCATTTTTAAAGCTTGCGTACGGCTTCCTATTACACATTTTGCGCTTATCGATTAGGGCTTCAGCTTTTCTTTTATCTAAATTTTGAAATCCAAAAGAATCTCCTAAATAAATGTATTTGATGGACATTTACTAAATATAAATAAGCAGTTACTTCTGCAACTTTATTTATATTTGATTGTATTTATTTTTTAGATCAATGTTGTAGTTTCGTAGCTTTTTCTGATACTACAGTTTGCCAAGTGCATTGGTAACAGTGAGCAAGCATTCTGAAGATCATGAAAACTTCAAATAAATGAGTGTAAATACCTAGTCGAATTTCAGCCAAATCTTTAGAGAGATAGTGATAGCCGTCCTTTGACTTTTCTAGTTGATTTGTAATAATATGTTACTCAAGACGCAAGAGATAAAAAGGTTGATCATGTATTATACAAATCAACTTTGGATCAAATGACACATTAGTAGACCAACTTTATAAAACTTAAAGATTATGATTTTAAGCTATCAGGCTAGTAAATTTGGATTTTAAAGTTATTGGGTCTTCTTTAGTCTCAGACTTCTGGTCTTGGAGAAGCACTCTTAAAAAACGCTTAGTTTAAAAAAATGAGGAGCGATATGTCTGAAGAACCATTGACCCAACCCACACCAAAGACAGTGGATAGGCAAGCTAACAAGCAGGTCGGTCTGTCTGCTGACATGGTTCGTACATACTTGCATGAGATCGGGAAAATCCCTCTACTCAGTAATGAAGAGGAGATTATCTATGGAAAGCAAGTACAACAGATGATGGCGCTGTTTGAGGTACAAGAAAAGATCGCACAAAATAGCGATCGCCTGCCAACTGAGCAAGAGTGGGCTGAAGCTGCTGGTCTAGATCGGGAGATTTTGCATAGTCTTATTCGTGTTGGCACACGCGCTAAACGCAAAATGATTGAGGCAAACCTCCGTTTAGTCGTCTCTGTCGCGAAGAAATATCAAAAAAGAAACTTAGAGCTTTTAGACTTGGTGCAGGAAGGCACTCTAGGATTAGAGCGTGCGGTAGATAAGTTTGATCCAACCAAAGGATTTAAGTTCTCAACTTATGCCTATTGGTGGATTCGTCAAGCGATTACGAGAGCGATCGCTCAGCAAGCACGCACTATTCGCTTACCAGTTCACATCACTGAAAAGCTCAACAAAATCAAAAAAGCCCAGCGCCAACTTTCACAAGATCTTGGTCGAGTTGCCACGGTGGCTGAAATTGCCTATGAGCTAAACATAAAGACTGATCAAGTTCGAGAATGTTTATCTCTCTCTCGTCAGCCAATTTCCCTTGATTTACGCATTGGTGATAACCAAGATACCGAACTTGCTGAACTTTTAGAAGATACTGGACGCTCTCCTGATAACTATGTAGAAAGAGAATCTTTGCGTACGGATATCCAGAGCTTACTCAAGGAGTTACCCGAAAAGCAACGTCAAGTGATGATTTTGCGCTACGGGTTAGAGGATGGGCAAGAAATGTCGTTAGCTAGTATTAGCAAACGGATGGATCTTAGCCGCGAACAAGTAAGACAATTAGAACGTCAAGCGATGGATTATCTCCGCAAGCGTAAAGCCAGAATGCAAGAATATTTAGCTAGCTAAATCAAACAAACAGGAGGCGCAAAGCGCCTCCTGTTTGTTTGTATAGAGATCTTCATATAAAAAATCTGTTTCACAATTAGAATTGCTGAGGATATAGCTGTCGCACCCCAAATATGTACCGCCCACTTAGCGGGCGGTACATATTTGGGGTTTGTTTTTTTAATTTTGCTGAGTTACATAAAACCCAAAGAGTATGAGACGGCGCAAAGCACCGCCTCATACTCTTTGGGTTTTTATTAGGATTGATGTATACATATAGAGAAATTGTTTGGTTAGGAATCTCTAAAAATTTGCAATAATCTAAAGTTAGTTCTTCAATACTTACCCAAGTCACATATCTTTATGCCGCTCAAATCTACAACCCGTCATATTCAGATTTATGCTGCCATTGTTGAGGAGCAGAATGATGAGCTGATCGATAGCGAAAATACTTTGACTATAGATGTTGATCCTGACAATGAACTGAACTGGACAGATGGCGCTCTGCAAAAGGTTTATCGCAAGTTTGATGAGCTTGTAGCAGACTACAAAGGTGCTGATTTGACAGATTACAACTTGCGTCGCATTGGTTCGGATTTAGAGCATTTTGTGCGATCGCTATTGCAGCAAGGCGAAGTTACCTACAACCTCAATCATCGATCGCTTAACTACAGTATGGGACTACCCCAGATTGTCAATACAGAAGCCAAATAGAGAATAGACAACGCTGCGCGTTGTCTATTCTTGTTATAAAAAATTTAGAAATATCTCAAAAATTATGTCTGAAACCACTGCACCAACTTCTGAAGAGCCAAAGGCTAAACCTGCCGCAAAGCCCAAAGCCGAAAAGCCACCTGCGATCGAAGAGTTACCCTTTGACGAATTTATTAACAAGCATTATCTACCAGCCCTAACTAAAGCCTTTGGTAAGCAAGGCGTTGATGATTTGCAATTGGAGTTTGGCAACTCGCAAGTGCGTGGGATCTGGGCGCAAGGTTCACGCCAGTTTACAGTTTATTTTTCTAAGGCAGATCTCAATGCTCAGAAGGCTTTTTCTTGTGCTGATGCTGGGCGATCGCCTAGTACTATTGAGCCATTTTTGATCGATGAGCGCAAAGCACCTCTCGACTTACTCGTATTCGGTGTAATTCAACGGTTAAATGCCCAGAAGTGGCTAGCAGCTAATTAAACAAGAAAGGGCGCTTTGCGCCCTTTCTTGTTATTTCTTCACAATAGCTTGTGCGCCATTTCTAATCTCAATTTTCATGCCCAGTTTATCTAGCTCTTGAGCAACAATCTGGACTGTTTTTTTGTCAGTAGCATTTTGCAAAACTAATGACCAAGCACCTATTTGAGCTTGAGTCAGATCCCGATCTCCTTCGAGCCATTGTGCCGACTGACGAGATGACTCAGCAGAAATTTTTGGGTCTTCGACAAGTTTTTTACCTGAAAAGCTAGCCTTATCAGCCCATTCAGCAGCTTTTAGATAGGACTCTCTAGCTCCTTTAGCATCCCCTAAAAACAATAGCTGATCGGTTGCCTTGTATCGCCAAACTGTATAGGTGCTAGGCTGTTGATCGGGATCTAGATGTTTTAAACCCTTGCTATAGATTTCGATCGCTTTACTAGGAACTCCCGCAAACATTGACACACTAGCTGACATATATATGTAGCTACTTATAAATCTAGGATCGCGATCGATAATATTGGCAAAATAAAGTGGACTTAGCGTATATCCAGTTTGAAAGTCATTTCTGGCAACATCATCACCAAAGTATTGCAAAAATTGTAAAAATGCAAAGTTGGCAATCAAGTTATTAAAACCAAATCCGCGTGGTGGTAATTGTTTAACTAATTTGAGACGAGCTTCTTCATCTCTGACTGCCTTACGAGTTTCTTCTATGGTCTGTCCACCCAAGCGTTGATTGAGCTTAGGGAACTGCAAACTGAGGGTGATCACTCCAAAAATAGCGATCGCCCCCAAATTAATTGCAAAGTTACGGAACCGCATCTGACTTAATTGCCTTCAGAAATAAATGTATCTTTACTAAGACTATCAATCAGTTTATTGCTTGGTGAGCCATCGGCAGGGCTAATCGTATAAAAGTTTTGCGCTCTGATGATCGCATTCCGAGTTTCACCACTCAATACACCATCGACTTTACCAGTATAGAAACCTCTCTGAGCCAGTAAGCGTTGCAATTCTGATACTTGTGTGTTTGCAGTTGCTGCTGGTGTTGTGGGCTGTGCTACTGGTGCAGTAGTGGGCTGTGCTGCTGGTGTTGCTGTCGGTTTTGGAGTTGCTTGTACCGTGGGTTGTGGTTTTGGAGTGACTACTGCTTGAGGTTGTGGAGTAGGTTGTGGTGTTACCTGCGGTTTAGGTTCTACACGAATTGTTGGTGTGACATTAGTTGCAGCAATCGGTTGTTTTGCTGCACCTGCTTCTAAAGCAGCCATCGTTCTCGCTCCAGCCACACCATCCGCAGTTAAACCGTAGGCTTTTTGAGCAGCAATGATTGCGTCCCTAGTACGTGTACCTAAAAATCCTGTAATTGGCCCATTATAAAATCCGCGATCGGTCAGCAAATTTTGTAAGTTGGCTACTCCACCGTCAATAGCTGGAGTCACAGCATTCGTAGCTTGATTACTTGCGGTTGGACTGGGAGATACCGATGGTTTTGCATCGGTTTGCAACGCTGCTATAGTTTGAGCACCTGCGATACCATCGACTGTTAAGCCATAGTTTTTTTGAGCAGATGCGATCGCGGCATTTGTCTGAGCTCCCTTGACTCCATCGATCGCACCATTGTAAAAACCGCGTTTGGCCAGTAACTGTTGCAGTGCGGCAACATCTTTATCACTAGTCTTCGTCGCTGAAGATGTAGTTGCAGGATTCTTTGTGGCAATGCTAACTTTGCTTGCTCCCGATTCTAGAGCTGAAAGAGTTTGAGTACCTGCAATGCCATCAGCAACTAAGCCATAGCTTTGTTGAGCTGCGACGATCGCAGTACGAGTCTGTGGCCCCATGATGCCATCAACAGCACCATTGTAAAAACCACGTTTGCTAAGTAGCTCTTGCAGAATGGAAACTTCCGCACTTTTAGTGGTACTGGTGGAGCTAATATTTGTTGTAACTGCTTTAGCACCATCTGACTCTAGCGCCGCCAAGGTCTGCGGCCCTGCAACACCATCGGCTGTTAGGTTATAAGCTTTTTGAGCGGCGACGATCGCAGAGCGAGTCTGAGATCCCATGATCCCATCAACAGCACCATTGTAAAATCCGCGATCAGCAAGTAATTTCTGAAGATTCATCACAGTCGATGAAGCACTACTCGTAGTTTCGCTGACATTAACTTTGGTATCAACGACATCGACTTTTGTGGCACTTTCATCTACGGTTTTGCCATCTTCGAGTGCAGCGATCGTCCGACTACCAACAATTCCATCGGGAGTAAGTCCAAAAGCTTTTTGAGCGCGAAGGATTGCATTTTTAGTTGAGGCTCCAGACACACCATCGATCGCCCCGGGGTCAAAGCCATTTTTTGCTAGTAGTGATTGTACATATTTCACATCTGATGATGGGGCTTCGGCAGCTAAAGCATTTAAGGTCGAGCCTAAACCAATCAGCAGGGTTGTACCTGTTAGGAGTACGTTTAAGCTTAGTTTGGCGGAATTAGTAGTGAATTTCTTGAACCATGTTTGGAAGGTTTCAGGTATTTCACTGACGATCGCATCGTCAACATTGATAAATTCTTCTTGGATATATGCTAAGAGTTCCATGATTTAGTCCTTGTTGAGGTTGAAAATTAAGATTTGCGATTGAGAAAAATTCGGTGGAATTGACGAGATTTGTTCAGCTTTTATTTAGGAAGAATTGGCGTTTTTGGCTGCTGGTGCATTTTGACTAGAGGTTGGGACTTGGGTTCCATTACCTAGCGGAGCGCTGCTAGGAATTGGCTGAATAGTTTGACTGTTTGGGCTACTGGCAGGGATTTGAGCAATATTCTGAGCTGGATTTTGAGCTCTAAGGGCTGTCAGTAAATCTGAGGTCAAATCACCTGTAGCGGCTTGTCCGTAAGCAAGTTGAGCTTTCAAAATGCTTGCCTTAGTCTGAATGTTGTATAAGCCACTGAGATCTGCATCATAAAAGCCTCGTTCTTTGAGTAATGTTTGGATTGCCAAGACATCTTGTGTTGTCGGCAGTCGGGGCAATGCAGGCTGAGTGAAGGGAAGATTGTTGCCACCAGCCAACAATGAGCGCATTGTTAAAGGACCTACAAAGCCATCTTGAGCTAGGGCATAGGCTCGCTGTGCCTTTAATACGGCATTAGTTGTGGTTTGCCCTAGTTGTCCATCAATTTCACCTTGATAAAATCCCCGTTGTTTCAGCAGCATTTGCAAATTTCCGATTTCGCTTATCACTGGCTGCTGAGAGTTGCTGACTGGAGCGTTATTTGATCGCACAATCACAATTGTCTGGTTCGGTGACTGGCTTGATGATGGGCTTGGGCGATCGCTAGTCGTAATTGTCTCTGTAGTTTGATTTGGACGCTGCGATACTAAAGGCTTACTCACTGATGAGTTTCGCAACAATGCCAAGGTTTTTTCCCCAGGAATTCCATCGGCAACCAGATTAGCTTGCGTTTTCTGAAAATCAATTACAGCTTGCTTGGTATATCTGCCATAAACCCCATCGATTTCTCCGACCGCAAACCCACGTTGAGCTAGTAAAGTCTGCACCTCTAACATATAGCTGGTATTGCATATATATAACTGGTTACACCAAGGCGCAACATTTACCGCAGGCTCTAAAAAATGAGCAGCCATCGCAGGCGCTAAATTCCAGCTCAACCCATTGAGACTGGTAAAGGCGATCGCTGATAGTAAATAGGCTTGCTGTCTCATTGCAGCAAAATTCAAGTCAAGCTTATTTGACTGATACTCATCAGCATCAAGCCCATCACAAGTAAGCAGATTGCGCTCTGCCGCTCCTTGATTGGCTTGTTCATATGCCCATGCATCATATATATATGCTGCAAGTTCCATAACGGCTACCAAATGATTGCGGTCTAACTTATTTTAAACGATTTTTTCTGGTTTCTTACGTCAAAAAATGTATACATTTTTTTGTTACAGCGCTTTGTGCTGAAATAAAAACCAATATTTTTGTTGAGAGTGTTGCTTTGCAACACTCTCAACAAAAATATTGGTTTTTATTTTTTGGGTTTAGATATCGTAATCATTTGGATTTTCGGCGGCGATCGCCTGTTTCTTATGGAGATCTTTGTCGTACTTAATTCCTATTTGCAAGACATTATCCTGAGGAAGCTCTGAACGCGATCGCTCGATGCCTCTGCGTCGCTCTGAAGTTCTTACTTCGCTAGTATCTTCAGTCACCACTTCATAGAGAATTGCTTGCTTATTTGCCTCAGTACCCCGCCGCAACACTCGTCCTAAGCGCTGAATATATTCACGGGCTGAGCCTGTACCTGATAGCAAGATGGCAATTCTTGCATCAGGTACATCGACACCTTCATTTAAAACATGGGAAGCAGCTAGGGTTTTATATTTGCCTTCACGAAAGAACGTTAAGATTTCGTGGCGTTCCTTCACAGGAGTTTGATGCGTGAGTGCTGGAATTAATAAATCTTGCGAAATACGATAAACCGTGGCATTGTCGTTCGTGAAAATTAGAATTCTCTCACCGAAGTGTTGAGCTAATAGATCTGACAAAACTCGTAATTTCGCTTCTGTTCCTAAAGATATATCCTTTGATTCTCGATGGGCAAGCATTGCTCTTCTGCCTGCTTGTGATCGCGCACTCGCCTGTACAAATCTTTGCCATCCTTCGAGACTGCCAAGGGAAATTTTTGATTCCTTGAGAAAAAGATTACGACTTTGAATTAGAGAATCATAGCGATCGCGTTCTTGTGCTGAAAGAGAAACTTTAATTTGGACAATTTTATGTTCTGCTAAAGCTTGCCCTGCCAAATCTTCAGAGGATTTGCGATAGACTTCTTCCCCAATTAGGAGTTCTAAATCTGCATGTTTACCATCACTACGTTCGGGTGTGGCGGTTAAGCCCAGTCTATAGGGTGCGATCGCATATTCCGCAATCACGCGAAAAAAATCCGTAGGTAAATGATGACATTCATCAAACACGATCAAACCATAGAGATTACCTAAAGATTCTGCTTGAATGGCGGCACTATCATAGGTTGATACAAGAATCGATGTGCGATCGCGAGAACCTCCTCCTAATAAACCTATTTCCACATCAGGAAAAGCAGCTAATAAATGGGCATACCACTGATGCATCAAATCGAGGGTGGGCACGACCACTAAAGTGCTGCGATTTGTGACTTGCATCGCTAGCTGTGCTAGATAAGTTTTACCTGCGGCAGTCGGTAAAACAACCACTCCACATTTCCCAACTCTCTGCCATGCTGCAAGAGCTTCGCTCTGGTGTGGATAAGGCTCCATTTTGGTATGAGAAATTAACTTAACTTCTTGATATCCCCGTGACTTATCTTCGATCGCAATTCCTTCTGATCTCAAAGTCAAAATCAACTCGCGATAGCAATTAGCAGGAATCCGAAATTTCTCAATGCGATCATCCCATGTGGCAAATTCAATCCATGATTTACCCTTGGGCGGTGGATGAAGAATTAAGGTTCCGCGATCATAAGTTAGTTGAGGAATGCGGGGCATGTCTAGTACAAATGGTGTAATTCTATGTCTGAAGCTTGTAAAACTCTGTAAAATAACTCTCAATATTTAGGAACTAATCTTTTTTGAATTCGTCCTTTAGCAGGAAGCGTACTTTTGTACCTAAAAACTTTTGCACGAAAAAAGTGTCCATGTGAGGATTGTAAACGTTTATGCTTAAAACCAGATCTGGTAGCTCCATCAACTTAGTATCACTTACCGCAACAACAATCGCCACAACATTAATATCTAGTATCTTAAACTCCAGCTATGCTCAGGCTGAAGCTCAAAAGGAAACTAAGATCGCCACCAATGAATCTGAGCTAATTCGGTCAATTAGTCGAGATCCCATGATCACGCCAGTGATCGCCCCTAACAAATCTGAGACATCGCAAGCACCTGTCAATCTTAATACTGACTCACAAATTATTCGGGAGATCAATTCTGAGCTAGGAAAGTCAAAACCAGTCATAACTAGCGATCGCACTAAACCAAGTCTTAATGCTCAGGGTGTTACTTCGGTTTCGCAGCTAAGTGATGTTAAGCCTACAGACTGGGCTTTCACAGCATTACAATCCCTCGTTGAGCGCTATGGTTGCATTGCGGGCTATCCAGACAGCACCTATCGCGGCAATCAAGCAACTAGCCGTTATGAATTCGCCGCAGGTGTGAACGCTTGTCTCGATAAAATCAATGAAATCATTGCCTCAGGGTTATCCGACAAAGTCGGCAAAGAAGATCTCGAAACCTTGAAAAAGTTGCAAGAAGAATTTGCAGCAGAACTTGCAACGTTACGTGGTCGAGTTGATGCTCTTGATGCAAAAACAGCCAAACTAGAAGCCCAGCAATTTTCCACAACTACGAAACTGTTTGGTCAAGCCATTTTTGGACTGCAAAGCCGTTTACCCAATACTGGTAGCCTTACTCCAAGAGATGGTACGCGCAACACCGTCGATGATGCGACTAACCTCACCTTTGGCTATAACCTGCAACTGAGCTTGGTCACCCAGTTTGACAATCGTAGTCTTTTGTTAACAGGTATACAGGCAGGAAATGCTTCCACAGCTTCTACACTTTTTGCTAACAACAATTTTCTAACCAATAGCTACACTCGCCTTGGATATGAACTTGACACAGGTAATTCCCTCCAATTAAGTGATTTGTCCTATCGTTTTTTAGTAGGCGATCGCTTAGCTGTGATTGTTGGTGCAGCAGGAGTCGCTCCATCAAGTGTATTTCGTGGCCCCAACCGTTATGAAAGTGCAGGTCAAGGCGCTCTCTCAGCCTTTGCTCAACGCAACCCCATCCTCAACTTCCCTGGACAAGCTGGGATTGGTTTCGACTGGCAAATCAGCGATAACATTAGCTTACAAGGAGTTTATGCCGCATCCTTGGCATCCGATCCTCAAAATGGTTTAACAGGTGGTCCCTTTACCGCAGGTGTCCAACTGGCGATTACGCCCAGTGAGGCAATTGATCTCGCGCTATATTACCTTAATTCCTACACCACAAATGCCAGCTTAAATACGGGCGTTGGCGATAACTTAATTGGTCCGATCGCAGGACGTTTCTCAACCAATGCTTTTGGCGGTACTGCGACATGGCGAATTTCTCCTCAGGTTATTCTGGGTGGTTGGGCTGGTTACACCACATCCGAGTCTAGAGATGTGGGCTTAGGTGGCACAGTTAATACATTTAACTGGATGGCTTTTCTCAACTTCCCCGATTTGTTTGCTGAAGGTAACTTGGGCGGGATATACGTTGGACAGCCTCCCAAGATCACCAGCAGTAACATTACCCAAAATGGCATACCTGCTTTTAACATTCCTAGTGCGATCGGTTTGACTGGCGTTAATGCAGGGGACTTCGGTGGACAGCCTTCGACAACTACTCATCTAGAGTTGTTTTATCGGATGCGCCTAAATGACAATATTAGTATTACCCCAGGGGTGCTATTTATTTTTAATCCTGTGCAAACTGCTGGCAGTGACACGATCACCGTTGGCGCTATCCGTACAACTTTCACATTCTAAGACAAATCCCAAAAGAAAGGGCGGCGCGAAGCGCCGCCCTTTCTTTTGGGATTTAAGGATAGGTGGCGCTTTGCGCTACCTATCCTTAACGTATAAATCCTTTCTAGGTCTACCAAAGATCTTTTTTGAATTTTGGGAACCATAGAAATAGCCTAGTCGTCTTGGGTGAAATAAATTCTTATTGGAACTACTTCCGAGATGTTTACGTCTATCTGAAGCTTTTGGCAAGTAAAGTCTCAGTTTCAGCATTACTCAATCGCTAACCAATAAATATCAAGAGGGAAATGAAAATGCTAACTCGGATCAAGAATTACACATTCAATTTGGGGGCGATCGCAATTACACTTGGTGCAACTGCGATCGGGGCTTCTCCATCACTTGCTCAAACTACCTCAGTTCCAATTACTGGCGGAAGTTTTACTGTAAATGTGACTAATGCTGCCACAAACAACGTTAATAGCACAGCGGTAACTGTACTTACACCAGTTGGAACTGCTCAAGTTTCCGCTCTGTCTGGAACTACTGCTGGCACAACCAATCTGGCTGCTGGCAATAGCTTTGATATTGTTGGTAAATCCACAGGTTCTGTAAATTTTGACACTGGTACAACTGCAAATTTCACAAATGCTGACACCACCATCAAAGGAAAAGTTGTCACCACCACTGCTACTGGTAATGTCTCGGCTTTAGCAGCTCCAGCAACAGTGACTGGCTCCATTCAAAAAGACTCTTTTATTCAAGTTCCCACTGCAAACATTTCCGCATTACCCGCCAATACTGTTGTTATTCCTATTACCAGTGGCAAATTTGATGTCACTCGTTTTAATGATGGGACAACAGTTGGCAATAGCATCCCCACAGTGCTGACTCCCTATGGCTCGGCGCAACTTACCAAGTTTACATTTCAAACCCTTAACAGTTTGAATAATACAACAAACGATTTCTTTGTTGATGATCAAGTGCGTGCTACTGGTTTGGCTTCTGGCTCAATTCCTACTCAAGTGGGAACATTCACAGACGCTAAAACTGCAATTGTCGGCACGCTAAAGACCGCCACGCTCAGCGGCGGCACATATACGTTGAAGGGAGACATCACTAGTGGAAATCTGATTGTTCCATCTAGTGCAACGACTGTACCAAGTACCAGCACTGAGACAATTCTGATTATTGTCAAAAACCCTAAACTGTTGAAATTGGTTGGTTTAAGTCCCAAGTTCTTGGCTCCTGGCAAAAATAAATTCCTGCTTGTGCTTGTCAACAATCAGAGCTTGCTGAACTATGTAGAGTCCAAGTCTTCTGACGTAGAAGATAGTGATCCTGTCTCTCTAGGCAATAGCAATGCGGTAGACAAGCTTGTTTTCGTCAATCTCCAGAAGAAGAACCTCTACTATTTTAGCGAGGTGTCTTATCAAGCTTTGTTGACAGCGATCGCTAATTCTAGCAACACCTCCAACAATACTTCTAATAACACTTCCAACAACACTTCCAACAACACTTCTAACAACACTTCTAACAACACTTCTAATAACACCTCCACGAATACTTCTAACAACACCTCTACCAACACTTCTAACAACACTTCTACTACTACCACTACTACCCAAGTTGTGAGAGTGGTTTTTGTTGGGTTACCTAGTCGTTTAATCCCTGGTTTCGGTACAATCGTAAAAGTCGAACGTCGCGATCGTGGTGATGATGACTAAATCTCAACACGAAGCTTAGGACGATTCAAAAATCAAAAAGATAGGTGGCACTCTATGCCGCCTATCTTTTTTAGAGCTTACATATTTGGCGCGATCGCGAAAGTGCTACTTCTTCTACTTGCCAGCCAAAGGCAAAATGACTAATAGAAGTAATCGCAGGTATGGCTGATCGAATTGCTTGCATTTGCACTTCCAAGGATGGACGATTTGTAAAGGGTTCATTCCATTGACCGACTAAAATCGGCGCGATTTTCGTCCCACTCGGAGCATATTGAGCAACACGACGAACCTGATCCACGATACAGTCTGGCTTACCGCAGACAGCATATGCCATCGGTTGCCACTCATAGGAACTAGTGAACAAATGCCAAGGCTGCATTCGCGAATCAAATCCTTCGCCTACTGGTTGATTGCCATCGGAAAAGAAGGCAATACTAGCAGGAATTTTTTGCTGAAAAACAGGCTTGGAAACAGTATCTAAATAATAGGTCACACCAATAAAAGCATGGCCAACAGCCAGTTGCCATAGTTCTTTCTGCCAGTATGCGATCGCAGGCTCTTTTTGACCAGATTGATCAGATGGTTGGCGACCTTGCCAGAGAGGTTCTGTTTCTTGGGGATAGAGTTTTTTAACTACTTTAAGATCGTTTGGCGTGACATAACCCTGTTTGAGAAAGCGGTTGATAATTTCTCTGCCTTGGAAATTCTCAGCGCGATCGCGTAGAGCTTGTAATGATGATGCTCCATAGATCCACAGATAGCGGACATTGCTTACCACTGAGGCAGCACCTGCGCCGCGCTTATAACGAACATAATCAAATACCACTCCATCAGGTTTGCGCTTGACGACCTCATTCACTGCCAGATACAAATCACTTTGAGCTTGATAATTGTAGGGATCGACAAATAATTGATCTTTAGTAGGAACTTCTCCTGCAATATTTTTTCCCAAGTTCTCAACTATAGAAATTGTACTATCACCATTGGCATTGCGAGCGATCGCATTTTGACGAGCCACGGTTAGTTTCGACAATCCATTACGATCTATGCCTCTCCCATAGCCAGTACCCACATTCAACGTGAATATCCATGCATGAACCTTAATCCCGCGTTCTTGCCCCTTCGAGATCGCCAGTTTCAATAAATCTGCATTTTTATACTTCTCCGATAGAACTAGAGAATTCCAAGCAGTTGTATTCTCTGATTGTGGTAACAGAATCTTGCCATCAGAGAGAACCTCTATAAAGACTTGGTTATATCCCTTATTCACAATTCGATCCATAACTTCATCAAGCTTGCCTGATAGTAGATCACAGGGATATAGGCGTAGCCAAATTCCTTGGTTTTTGAGCCAAGATTTTTGGCGACAGGTATTTAAAGCTTGGCTGTGTTCTTTGATGATCGCTTGATATGCTTTGTTAGCCTCTAGATTTGCACCTTTGCTTGCGTCTTGAAAAGCAGCATTACGTAAATTTTCTTTAGTCGCGATCGCTTCGCGATCAAATTGACAATATTCACCAACTTGAGCAAAGGTTGGCTCATAATAAATACTCATCCCCAATAAGTTGGTGACTAAAGCAAGGGTAAAGACTTTAGTTGAGAGTGGTGCTGACATAAGCAGATTATAACGGTTAGCGATCGCCATTTAGAAACACTGCTGCTGGATTATAAATGTATGTAAAGGATTGCGCTGGTTCACAGGAATTGAATTTAATCGCAACACCCAATTCAAAATGAAGATGTCTTGTATCACTCCGACCTGAGTTTCCCATTTTTGCGAGCTCTTCCCCTCGATGAACTTTTTGTTCAACTTGAACTTGAATGGTATCAGGATAAAGGTGAGCATATCTTGTAAATAATCCATTAGGATGCAAGAGTACAATATGATTTCCCCAACCTCCTCCACAGTTGTGCAATTTCTCATTAAAGCCAAATGGACTAGATTGAGGACAGCCACGACGAATATAAACAACTTTACCGTCTGCAACCGAGCGCACCGAAACTTGAGTAATTGACTGATTAGTATTAATGAAGTCAATGCCCTCATGTTCGGATAGTTGATAAGATTTGCCTATAAAAGGGAAGATATTTGTATAATTAGCTGGCTGAAGCCAATGTAATTCTAGTTCTCTCTCGCTAAGAGCAGTACCGAGTCGCTGGACAGGAGAATCTTCCTCTAACGTCTGATTAGAGTAACCGTTCGCACAGATTTGACCATAAGCTGGTGCTAACGAAACTGGTGCTAACGAAATATGTAATAACGTCGCAACCAAGATCGATCTTTTCATGAAATTAAATCAGATGTACCAATGTTTATAAATTTGGCTGAAATTGCAGCAATGCTTTGGGGAAATATGGTATTAGATTGTTGTCTTAGTGCCAAGCACTGTATCAGAAATCCAAATACTATAGCCGACTTTAATTGCCATGACTGATGTTATCCATCCATCAACTGTTGAATCCCCTGAGACATATCTACAATTTGGCGATCGCTATCGAAACTCCGATAATATTCCCCTCGCGCTGAAAAATTATCAACGTGCCTTAGCGATCAATCCAGAATTTGCTCCAGCCCATGAACGCATTGGGACAATTCATCAACAGCAAGGAAATGCGATGGAGGCGATCACCAGTTTTAATCGAGCTGTGCAGTTCGATCCCAAATCGTTGGAGGCACAATTAGGACTTGGTAATGTCTATCAACAGATGGGATGGGCTGAGCTAGCAATTACTCATTTTCAAAAAGCACTTGAATTTCACCCTGATCGTTTTTTGGCGGAATATCATTGCAAATTGGGAGATAGTCTTAAAGATCGGGGCAAAATCTCAGAAGCACTAGCTAGTTATGAAAGAGCGATCGCCACAAATCCCGATTATGGAGATGGCTATCGGGCGATCTCACTAGTATATTTGCGCCAAAATAATCCTGAAGCTGTACAGGCAATTTATGAAAGAGCCAATGCTCATAATTCTGAACTGCTGCAAAGTAAGGACTACAATGCCCTTGGGGTGGCATGGATGTTTAAGTTCAACTCTCCAAGTGCTGATGGGAAATCCGCAATCATTGATTTTTTAGATAGTGCGATCGCTTGCTTTCAACAGGCAATTCAAATCGATCCTGCCTATGCTGATGCGCATTGTAATTTGGGAAGTGCTTTCATCCATAAAGATCAGATTAAAGATGCAATCATTGCTTACAAAGAAGCGCTAGATATTGATCCAAATTTTGCTCAACCTTACTTTAATCTAGGCATTCTCTTAAATAACATCGGCAAAATCGATGAGGCGATCGCCTGTTTCCAATCTGCGATCGAGATTGTTCCTGATTGGGTAGAAGCACACCAATATTTAGGTAAATTACTAACTCGTCAGCTATAGGCATCTCTACAGACCAATAAAATCCAAAAATGTTGTGGCGGGCGTAGCCCGCCACAACATTTTTGGATTTTATTGCGTAAATATTCTGAGGTGGTGCATTTGCTATACTCGAAACACAGTCAAATTTAAAGCCTTAACAAAATACAACAAAATCAATTAACTCAATACGAAAATTAGGCAAACACCAATGCAAAAAACAATAACTATCAATCTAACCCCTGAAGGAGACTTACAACTTCCACTGGAAATTCGCGAACAGTTCTCCAATGGCGAACAGTATTTGGTTATTACAAGTGAAGATACAATTACATTTAGAAAAGCTACTAAGTTTAACTGGAGTGAATGGAAAAGATCTCTTGACCGATCAGCGAGCGATCCTAACGAAATGACCACAGAAGAAGTTTGTGAACTTGTAAGAGAAGTACGCAGAGAAAATAAAAGATGAAAGTGGTTCTAGATACAAACGTCTGGGTGTCAGCTTGGCTATGGAGAGGATTACCTAATAATCTAATTCACTTAGCCAGAAGAGAAGAGATTCAGATTTGCATATCTGAGTCTTTATTTGCTGAACTAGAAAACACGTTGTCTTACAAAAAACTTCAGCAAAAAATACAATCACTTAACTTGACAAAAGAGCAATTACTTATAGGGACTAGCGAAATCACTTACATTTATCCAATTGCTAATCTTAATGTTTCAGAGCTTCGAGATCCAGATGACAATGTTGTTTTAGCCACTGCGATCGCTGCTAATGCTAAAGTCATTATTACAGGCGATCAAGATTTGTTAGTCTTGCAAGAATATCAAAATATTCAGATTGTGACTGCAAAGGATTTTTTGGAGCGATATTTTTAGATCGCAATTTTCTTAAAATGGAACTGGTATTTGTAGATGAATTAGCTCTTGCGATCGCGGATGTATGAAGGTTAACTCGCGAGCATGAAGATGTAATCGATCAGTTGCAGCATCACAGCCATAAAGGCGATCGCCTAAAATGGTCATCCCTAAACCTCTAGAATCGGCAGAGTGAACTCGCAATTGATGAGTTCTACCAGTTAAGGGCATAAATTCTATTCGCGAATAATTCTCTTTGTTTTCTAACAAGCGAAACTCAGTCACACTAGGCTTGCCACGTTCAAAATCCACCTGTTGAAAAGGACGATTTTCGGGATTCCCCCACAGTGGTAAATCAATTGTCCCTTGCTCAATGTCAATTCTTCCCGATAGTACAGCCTCATATATTTTGTGAATTTGTCTCTGTTGAAATTGATGATTCAAACTGCGAAGAGAATCAAGATCACGCGCAAACAATAAAATTCCTGAGGTTTGGCGATCAAGGCGATGCACAGGATAAAGAGTTTTATCTTCGCCTAGCGATTGACGTAAACGACTGAGAACGCTGTCTTGAGTATCCAAATATCGGCCTGGAACAGAAAGAAGTCCTGCGGGTTTTGCGATCGCAATTAGATGCTCATCTTCATGGATAATTTGTAAGTCTCGCTTCACCAGACTTACAAAAACATGGGGGGCAGTGGGGGATCTTCTTCCTGACAACAAAAATCCCATCAAAGGCTGACACCTCTCCACACAAGCACCATAAAACTCGCCCTGAATTTTATAGCCATCAGGAGAAGTACTTCCCCACCAAAACTCAGACATGGCTATAGGTGTGAGTTTATTCGTCGCTGCATAATACAATAACTTAGGAGCACAACAATCTCCCATACCCGTAGGCATTGCTCCTTCCGTAATTAATTCTCGTAGCGATCGCGTTTCCCCTGCAAAATTTGTTAATACATAAGCGCTATGCATCTGCGTTTGCAAAGTGCGCGATAACTCTCGGCGTTGCTTTTTGAGAACTTGCATTTTTGCATCAGCAGACGAGATCGCTTCTTTTAATGGCAGCAAAACTTGATCGCGATCGCGTTTAAAATTACGTCTTGCCATCTTCTCTAACTGGCTTTCGCGATCTAAATCTTCTAAATCTGAATTATTAAGAGTTCTTCTTAGTTGTCTTGCTTGTTTAGAAACTTGATGCTGATCTCGTAGAACTTGAAATTTCAACTCATATTCTTGTAGCTTTTTCTCATATTCTAAGCGTTCAGGAATCTTACTTAACTCAATTAGTTCCTGTTTAATTATCGCTAATTTACTTAGAGTGATAGATTCCTCAATGGCTACTTTTTCTCTACCTGCGATCGGTGGAACCCATCCTTCGATTTGGCTCTCTCCATTTAGCAAACCAGAAAAAGCTTTCAGAATTACTCTTTTCCCCGTTAATGATTTGGCAAGTAATACCCCATACATTTTGCCTTCTATATCATGAGGATAAATGCACCCAAGTTCTTGCATTAAAACTTTAGCGATCGCCTCAGATTGCAAAGTTCTTGGTAAACTCAATACTTCACCACTATAGGGACAACGCCCTTCATACCAGTAGGTTACGTCTTGATCATGATCTGAACCAAGTATCATGGCAGAAGCATTTAATATTTCGCCGCTTATTTCTTCGATATGAGTCACCCTAGCAACCCTTTCCTTAATCTCAACTACGAACCTGCGATCGAATCCCTAGCAGACTATCACGACATCGTTACCGCCGCCGAATATCCGATGCACAAATTGCGTTGGCGCAATGACGATATTTTGCCGACGTTAGGGCTTGACTCTTCACAGGTCAGCGACGATGACTTTATCGAAGCCTTTGGGCATTTTCAGGCAGTGCGTCCATTTCTAGCCCTGCGCTATCACGGCTATCAGTTTGGAGAATATAATCCTCAACTTGGTGATGGACGTGGCTTTATCTATGGACAAGTACGTGGCATTGACAGAGAACTTTATGATTTTGGAACCAAAGGCTCTGGGCGAACTCCCTACTCTCGCTCCGCTGATGGCAAACTCACCCTCAAAGGCGGTGTCCGCGAAATAATTGCTTCCGAGGCTCTGAATCGCATGGGAGTAAAAACTTCCCGTTGTCTTAGTCTTGTAGAAACAGGTGAAGACCTATGGCGAGGTGATGAACCTTCACCAACAAGATCTTCAGTAATGGTGAGGTTTTCGCGATCGCATATTCGTTTCGGTACTTTCGAGCGCCTACGCTGGATTGGAAGCGCCGATCTCACCCGCAACTTACTAGATCATGTTCTCCAAATTTACTATCCACATATTTGGGGTAAACAGAATCAAGATGGCATATTTTATTTAGAACTTGTCGAACGAGTTGCCACTCTTTGTGCTCAATGGATGGCATCAGGATTTTGTCATGCCGTACTCAATACTGACAATATGTCTATCACGGGTGAAAGCTTTGATTATGGGCCATTTGCCTTTATTCCTACTTATGATCCGCGATTTACTGCCGCGTATTTTGATTATGCTGGACGCTATAGCTATGCTAATCAACCCGCAGCCTGTTATTGGAATCTTGAAAAGCTACAAGATCCTCTCAGCATGGTGATGGACACAGATGATATGCGATCATCTTTAGAGAAGTTTAAAGACTTCTATCGCGATGCCTATTGCGAAATGATGTTAAAGCGGTTAGGTTTTATCACCCTTTCTGAGCCTGAAACAGAAGATTTAATTGGTGCAACTCTAGAATTGCTATCAGGTGTGCAAGCGATCGGCTACAACCAATTTTTTGTCAAGCTGCGCGAATCTTTCCAAACTAATTGGCGCGAAGATATAAGCAATATTTTTGCTGATCATAATTGGGAACTAAGTGATGAGCAATTGCCGCTATTAGAAAAATGGCGAGTCGTTTACCATCAATGGCTAATCCGCCAGCCGATCGCAGAAATGGAAAACATTGCCCATCAACTTAAACAAGCTAATCCCACCATCATTTTCTTGCGTCCTAAAATCGAAGAAATCTGGGAAAAAATTACTGTTGATGACGATTGGCAGCCTCTGTATGATGCGATCGCACAACTCAAAGACTAAAAAAATAGAGTGACGCAAAGCGCCACTCTATTTTTTTAGCTAAGACAATCGCTGCTTGAGACTTTCAGCAATTTTCGTCCCTAAATACTCAGGGATTAAATTTTCGTTTGGTCCCAACAAATACAAAATCAAACGTGTGCGCCCACGCCAAACCAGTAAATTGGCATTCACCACCAACAAATCCTCTTGCCAAATCGCATTCATCACCTTATAAAACAACCCAGGTTGGCTATCCGCCTCGACTAACAAAGCTGGTAAATGAAATACGCGATCGACATAAAAGTTTGTCTCTACTTTCTTAAGCCCGCTATCGAGGTTAAATTCCAGCGCCAACATCTCCTCGACCTCAAAGCGACCTAACAGAGTCTCCTTAATCGCCTTCCGCACATTTTCTGCGGTTTTCTGAGGCAGAGATTTTCCCCCACGAGAAATTACCAACTTGATAAATACCAACATTGGTGTATGGATTTGACCATACAAACTAAGGCTATGGATCGTTAATCCATAGGCAGCTAACACCCCAAAAATATCGCTTAGTAAAAAAGACTGATTGCGATAGGCAAAATACAATACACTCTTGCTGCTTTCAGACTTTAACTCAATTACCGCTTCCTTAGTTTGATAAAGCTGGTACGCCAAACGCAGATTTTGCAGTTGGATATCACTACTAACAAACTGCTCGTAAAACTGAGGAAAGCTCATGTTAAAGCGTTTCAGTAATTCGACCGTTGAGGTTTTTAACCCAAACGTCATAGCCAACCTCCTGATCGCTCACAATCGCATTTCATCATCCAAAATATAGCCCAAAATACCTGCGCACCTACTGACTTAGGCGCGATTACTGATATTGGATGACTATAACTTTGAAATATCGCGATCGGATTTAACATTGCTTGTTTCAGAAATTAAAAAATAAACGCTAGTATTCGGTGGCTTAATTAAAGGCAGCAATGCTGGAATAATTCTACCAACATAGCGACAAGACTGGATAAAAGCACCTAGCATTTATATTTATCGTCAGTTGTCTCACTAAGACTAAAAACCTAACAGCAGATATAAACAAAAGCATTTTAGTATTTGCGATCGCCCGATTTCAACAAAAGCAGATACAATACAGAGGCGTTTAGAATATCTGTAACGAGTTTGTAATAGACAGGGCGATCGCTTACACAAATGGGGTTCTGGAAAAGCTTATTTGGTTCTGACACCCTCGAACCAACCAAAAAAACAAAACTTCGCCAAGTACCAAACCAAAGCGGACAGATTTTCTTTAGCACCGAAAAAGATCTTGATCTCTACGAACTAGAAGAATTATGTGACTCTGTAGGTTGGGCTAGGCGACCTATTCGTAAAGTTCGTATTGCCCTACAACATAGTTTTGTCGTCCTTTCAATGTGGGAGCATCGCGGCGGTTTTAAACGTTTAATTGGTTTTGCTCGCGCCACATCTGACTATGCTTTTAACGCCACATTATGGGATGTGGTTATTCACCCCGATTTTCAAGGTAGGGGCTTAGGCAAAGCGATGATGGAAGAAATGATTAAAGAGTTACGCAAATCTGACATTAGCAATATCAGCTTGTTTGCTGATGCCCATGTGGTCGAGTTTTACAGTCAATTAGGTTTCAACGCCGATCCCGAAGGCATCAAAGGCATGTTTTGGTATCCATAGACTACAACCATGAACCAAGATCAGTTATCAAGAATTGTACTCAAAGGATTCAAATCAATCCGTGATTGCGATCTTGAGTTAAAAGAACTCAATGTCTTAATTGGTGCTAATGGGGCTGGAAAGTCGAATTTTATTGCTTTTTTTCAACTAATCCAGCAAATACTCCTAAGTAAACTACAGCTTTACGTGAGTAAGCAAGGAGGTGCTGATTCACTTTTACATTTTGGGCGTAAAAAAACTCATCAGCTTTCTGCTGAGCTTTACTTTGGTGATAATGGATATAAATTTACTTTAGAGCCAACCAACGATAATCGGATGGTTTTCTCTGATGAAAATTTTTGGTGGAAAAAGAGCGGTAATTGGTTTGTTGGGGCAGGTAATTTTGAAACTGAGGTGGAAACCCGAGGTCGAAGTACAAGGATCTACAATTACACAGTCCCAGTGATGAAAAGCTGGCGACTCTACCATTTTCATGACACTGGAGATACTGCTCTGGTAAAGCAGCGTCAAGCTATCAATGACAATATTTATCTAAGATCAGATGCTCAAAATCTAGCCGCATATCTTTACTTACTAAAAGAGCAGTATCAAACGCATTATCAAAGAATTGTCAAAACGATTCAGTTAGTAGCGCCATTTTTTGGTGATTTTTACTTGCGTCCTCATCCTAATAATCAAGACCAAATTGAACTGGAATGGGTTGAAAAAGGTGAAGATTTACCATTCAAGGCATATCAACTCTCCGATGGAACTTTGCGGTTTATTTGTCTGGCAACTGTGTTGATGCAGCCAGAGGATAAGCAACCCGAAATGATTTTGATCGATGAGCCAGAACTGGGGTTACACCCCTATGCTATTAATGTTCTGGCTTCATTGCTGCGCTCTACAGCAAAATCTAAGCAAGTCATCGTTTCTACCCAGTCAGTCGCACTACTTAATGAGTTTGATGTCTCTGATGTAATTGTGTGCGATCGCGTCGAAGGGGCAACACATTTACACCGATTAGATGAGGATGCTTTAGCTGAATGGCTAGAAGAATATTCATTAGGAGCTCTGTGGCAAAAAAATTTGTTAGGTGGTAGACCATCGCGATGATTAGAGTCCATATTTTCTGTGAGGGGCAAACCGAAGAAACCTTTGTGCGAGAACTTCTAACGAGCCATTTTGCTCGATTAGATATTTGGATCAATCCCATTATTTTGCGTACCAGTAAAATCGGTAAAGGTGGTATATCAACCTATGGCAAGCTTAAAAATCAGATTGAAAAAAAATGTAAGGAAGATCCTAATGCGTGTGTAACGACTCTGATCGATTTTTATGGATTCCCGAAGGATTTCCCAAAATTAGCAATACCTACAGGTTTATCATCAGTGAAGAAAGCAAAGATACTTCAGCAATCCTTTCAGGATGATATTGTAGAATCAAACTTCATTGCCAACCTGATGATTCATGAATTTGAAGGCTTTTTATTCAGTGAACCAGAAGCTTTTAAAAACTGGTGTGATGATCCACAAGTAGTCGTTAATCTGAGAAAGATTCGCTGTGGGTTTCCGTCCCCTGAGCATATTAATGATGGATATACGACTGCACCCTCTAAGCGGATTCTCAGCATATTTAGTCAATACGATAAGGTTTTACATGGCTCATTAGTGGCTCTAGATATCGGCTTAGAAACTATTCGCCGTGAATGTCCAATATTTAACAGTTGGATTGATCGCCTTGAAAGTCTTGCTTAAAATCAAAAAATTAAGAACGGGCAAATCGTCTTTTCTTATTTGCATGTTTCTGTGCTAGTCTAGAAAAGCTTAATTTTTGATTTTTTATAGCTAAGACTATGCCTAAAGCTGGAATTCACCCGAAGTGGTATCCCGAAGCAAAAGTAATTTGCAACGGTGAAGTGGTAGCAACTATTGGTTCTACTCATCCTGAGATTAATGTTGATGTATGGTCGGGCAATCACCCCTTCTACACAGGTACACAAAAGATTATCGATACCGAAGGTCGCGTAGAACGCTTCTTGCGTAAGTACGGCATGTTTGACGAAAACGCTGCTGTGGAAAATCAGGTCTAGCCAAGGATTAATTCTAAGGTTTACCTCTGGCTTACTAATTTTTCACTTTCTTTTGCGGTAACTCAAATTCCATGCCTGCTGCTTACTTAATCAAAAAGCTCGAATCTGTTGAACAAACCTTCAATGAACTGACTCGTCGGATGGGTGATCCTGATGTGGCGACCGATCACGGCGAGTTTCAGCGCATTGCTAAAGTTCGTGCTTCTTTAGAAGAGACGGTTTTGACCTACGAGACTTTTCGCAAGGCGGAGCAAGATTACAAGGAGTCGCAAGAAATATTGAAGGAGTCTAATGACCCCGAACTTATGGAAATGGCATCTCTGGAAGTCGAGGAACTATCAGCGAAGCTGGCGGAATTAGAAGCAAAGCTCCAAATCTTGCTATTGCCCCAAGATCCTAATGATGATAAGAACATCATGTTGGAAATCCGTGCGGGTACGGGTGGTGATGAAGCGGGGATCTGGGCTGGCGATCTGGTGCGGCTATATACGCGCTATGCCGAGCGTCAAGGCTGGCGGGTGAAGATGATCAGTGAGACTCTTGCCGAAATGGGTGGCTTTAAAGAAGCGATCATTGAAGTTCAAGGCGATCGCGTTTATAGCAAACTCAAGTTTGAGTCGGGTGTACATCGCGTGCAGCGTGTGCCTGCCACGGAGTCTCAAGGTCGGGTGCATACCTCAACAGCAACGGTTGCAATTATGCCTGAGGTTGATGAAGTGGAGATTCACATCGATCCCAAGGATATTGAAATGTCCACAGCGAGATCGGGTGGAGCTGGCGGTCAAAACGTCAACAAGGTAGAAACTGCCGCCGATTTATTTCACAAACCGACGGGGATTAGAATTTTTTGTACTGAAGAGCGATCGCAGTTACAAAACAAAGAACGTGCGATGCAGATTTTGCGAGCTAAGCTCTATGAAATAAAGTTGCGTGAACAACAAGCAGAGATCACCTCGATGCGCCGATCTCAGGTTGGCACTGGTTCTCGCTCCGAAAAAATTCGTACTTACAACTATAAAGATAGTCGTTTGACAGAGCATCGTTTGGGGCAAAACTTTACTTTGCCGCCGATTCTGGAGGGGGATCTTGAAGAAGTGATTCAAAGTTGCATTTCTAAGGATCAACAAGAGCGTTTGCAGGAATTGGCGATCGCAACTGGTGACGATCTAGTTTCTTAAATTAAAGGGTCGCAAATATAATCCAACCCCGTGAGGTTGCGCCCCGCAGGGGCGCAACCTCACGGGGTCGGTGAACTATTCGCACAAGTACTTAATTTAAGAAACGCTTTTATTGTGGCTGAACGGCGTTGTATGGATAAAATATAATCATGCAAGTTCGTCAGAGTGTCACCTATAGCAGTATCGATTCTAAATCTCTGCACGATTGGATTGTTAAAGCGATCGCTCAAGCTCAGATCACAGGGTCACCGATTTTATTTAGTTACTCTCAAAGCTGGGAGTGCATTAATCCTTTATTGTTGTTGGCAAGTAAGTCCGATCCCCAACAGCCAAAATTTTATTGGGAACAGCCGAATGCCGATTTGGTATTAGCGGCGGCTGGTTCGGTAGCGGAAGTTTCAGTTCCTAATCATGATTTAAGAGATCGCTTTGATTGTGCTAAAAAATTTATCAAAAACCATTTAAATAATGCGATCGTTGCCAAGATTGCCGATCTCGAAGCGCCCGAATCTCAAATTCCTATACATTTTTTTGGGGCTTTTTCGTTTTATCGCAATGGTAGTAATGCGAGTGCCTACCTCGATTTAGCAGAGCCAAATGATTATCAACCAGCGATCGAGTTTCCGACTTTACTCTTTTTTATTCCCCGTTGGATGGTTAGACTCAAAGATAAGAGTTGTACTTTAACTCTAAATCACTACATTCAGCCTTGGGACAAGCCAGATGAAGTATTAGAGCGAATAGAGAATTTGCGATCGCATTTACAAGAAAGCTCCCATTATGAAGTGCCAACAGTGCATGAGGTGAGCAAAATCGTCGAGGTACAGGGACAGCAAATCTGGACAGAGATTGTCGAACGTGCTTTGACTTTGATTCATCAAGGGCATTTTGAGAAAGTGGTATTGGCTAGGGCGTTGGATGTGTTAGCCGATCGCAATTTCGATCCGTTTCAGGTGCTGCATGTTTTGCGCTGCGAATATCCTGAATGTATTTCCTTTTTGCTAGATTATGGCGTGGGCAAGACCTTTTTGGGTGCTACTCCTGAAGTTGTATTGCAATTTAAAACCCAAAGCGATCGCCTCTGGTTACGCAGTGATGCGGTGGCGGGTTCGATTGAGCGTGGCAAGACTGTCCAAGAGGATCTGATGCTCGGCGATCGCTTACTTAATAGCGAAAAAGATATGTGCGAACATCAAATTGTGATTCGGTCAATCTGCGATCGCTTGCAAAGTATGGGGGCGGAGATCGATTCACAAGTAGAGACTAGTTTGCTGAAGCTTTCTAATGTGCAGCATTTATATACGCCGATCACTGCCCAAATTGATGATTCTGACTGGTTAATTGCTCTTGATATTTTGCAACAGTTACATCCAACCGCCGCCGTTGGAGGTGAGCCAAGAGATCGCGCTGTGTGTTTTATGCAGCAATGGGAAGCCTGCGATCGGGGTTGGTATGCGGCTCCAATTGGTTGGCTCAATGGCAATGGCGAGGGGACTTTTGGTGTGGGGATTAGAGCAGGATATATTCAAGGCGATCGGGCAAGGATTTTTGCAGGTGCAGGAATTGTCGCTAATTCGCAGGTAGAAAACGAACAAAGTGAAACTACGATTAAGTTTGCAGCTTTGTTAAAGGCTTTGGGCGCAATGTAATTTACATTCTGAATTTATGAGAACAATCGAATCGATCCTTGCTGATATTGATCAACTCAAAGTAGAGCTAGATATTTTGCGTCAATCCTTAGACAATGCCACGATTAAAGAAGCGTTAGAAGTTGAGTTTTTGTATGAAAGTAATCGTATCGAAGGTAATACTTTAACGTTGCGTGAAACTCAGTTAGTCATCAATGAGGGAATGACGATTAGTGGCAAGAGTATGCGTGAGCATTTAGAAGCAATTAATCATAAAGAAGCTATTTTATTTATTGATGATCTTGTTTCTCAAAAGGCAGACTTATCAGAATATATCCTCAAACAAATTCATGGAATTGTCTTGTATGGAATCGATCGCGAAAATGCAGGAGTTTATCGCAAGTTACCCGTAGCGATCGCAGGAAGTAAACATTTGCCACCACAACCCTATTTATTACAAGATTTGATGGAGGATTATTTTCGATTTTATAATCAGGAAAAAGATAATCTGCATCCAGTAGTTTTAGCTGCCGAAATGCATGAGAGGTTAGTGACTATTCATCCTTTTATTGATGGTAATGGTAGGACTTCGCGCTTAATCATGAATTTAATTCTGTTGCAATATGGTTTTCCATTAGCAATTATTGGTGGTGATTATGATAGTCGAATGGCTTATTATGACGCTTTAGAAAAGGTGCAGACTGAGAATAATAAAGAAGATTTTATTTTGTTAATTGCCGAAAAGGTTTTATTTGCTTTAGAAAGATATATAAATATGTTAAGTCCCCAAAGAATCAAGCGATAGATCAAGCAAATTTAAAAGGTTTTAGTTTTTAACAGCTAATTCAGGACAGAGAAAATTAAGACTAACACCATGATCTGCTAGAGCTATTTCGTAGTTGCGCCAATCAGAGTCAACGGCATTAGCGATCGCAGGTTTTGCGGGATGTGTTAAAGCAACGGCAACAAATTTGCGATCGGAGGGATCGAATTTTTCGAGAGATGGAGATTTGGGAAACTCAGCAAAGTCATTTTCGGCAATTTTTGTAATTGGAACTTTTTCGCAGCGCTTAGTGGCTTGATGTGTCAAAACCCATTTGAGAAATGCGTCACCTGCATAAGGTTGCCCAGTCTGAGAGTTTTTGTGCATGTATTCTTTGATGATTAACCATTGATTATCAATTACCAAAACTCCTGCATTCATAAGATTTTGAAGATATTTTTCACAGGCAAGTTCACAGTATTCGGATGCTTGAGGTGCTTTTTTACTAGCGACAAGCAGGACATTTGTATCGACAATTTGATACATTCTCACGCTCCAACATTCATCTGGCGATTGATTGCTGCCTCGGTCATAGCAACGAGATCGCCCATTTCATCACCAAAGAATCCTTCGGGATAGTTACAAATATTGCCGTAGGTATCAATCTCAAGAGGCACTAATTCAGAATCGCCTTGATCATCCATTTTGCAAAAATATAGCGCCGCATCTTCATTCGTAAATCCATCTTTTTCTTCAGCCATACGCCTTTGCAATCGTCTTAATAAATGTTCGCTATGACTCTCAATAATAATTTGAATATTGCGAGTTTTGATGACTTCGATAAATATATCAGCGAGTCCTGCTTGGACTGAGGGATGTAAATGTATTTCGGGTTGTTCAAATATGAGGGTTGCGCCTTTGGGTGCGTAGTAACACAACACTAATATTGGTAAAACTTGTGAGACTCCAAACCCAACATCAGTAATTAATACTTCTGCTGAATTAGGCGATCGCTTTACTAACACTTCATAATATCCACGATTCTCAGCGATCGCATTCAATCGAAAGCTATCAATTAAGCCTAATTCTTTTAATGCTTTTGCTACAGCAGTCTGAACTTCGGGATTTTTTTTGTTTGACGCAAGAAGTGCTGAAAATGCTGATGCCCCCTGTTTACCGACATCTTGAGGGTTTTCCCCAGACCAAAGATATATTCTTTTAGGGTACTCTCTTAACGGTGCAAGGTAGTAAGTGTTTTGAAATAAATCTTCATAGGCTGGCGTTAGTGTTGATAGCCAATTATTATACTGAGGAAAATGTGAGGTTGGCAGATACCAACTACCGTAATTCTTAAGTAGACGAAAATCCTCTATTTCTTGATCTATTGAATTATCAACATCTTCCAGTTTTTCAAAAAGACTACCATTTTTATAGAGTTTATAAATAGATTCTTCTTGACTAAATACTATTGAACTTGTCACATAGAAATTATTTAGTTTATTATCTTCTGTTTTAAAATAGTATTTAAAAAAATCAATACTTACTTGATCTTCATCAATGGTAATTTCAGACTCAAATCTTAGTAAATCCTTTTTGTACTGGTCATAATAGAAATGAGAACTTCCTAAACTGATAATCCTACGTCTAGGCATAAACAGACTTAATGAATTGATGTATTTGGGTATCCACTCGAAAGAGAATTTAATCTTTGCAGGTAATTTATGTCTGTGACTAATATCGTAATTAGTACCTAAATCAACATAGCTATATTGATCGCCACCTAAATGCAAAATCCGATTGCGATCGCTTGACTCGACAGTTTGCTTGAGCATCAACAAAAATTGCAAGATCGCCGTTTTGCCAGAACTATTTGTACCAAAAAAGCCTGTCAGAGGAGCCATCCGAAACTCACCTGTATCTGCCCATGACTTAAAATTCTGAATGCGTAATTGCGTAAACATTTTGGTTTGGCTATAGCTTGCTCACGCATTTATCTTAGCGCGATCGCGACATTTCGCCGAGAGGCTTAGCATTTAAGAGTAGAGCAAATGATTTGGATCTAGTCAAACAACTTAAAAAACGTCATCAATGAAAAAGCCATGTACTCTTCCAATCTCATTAGTAGAGAGCGAAAATTGATAGGAGGTATCCACTAATTACTCTTCATTTGGCAATCCAAATCCAATTTCAGTAGTATCTTCGCATGAGATTTGATAACCCCGTAAAGTCTTACTGCGATTCACTAATAGTTCTTGCACGGACATAGTTGATACATCCTTTATTTTATCTAGAAATACTAGGCAGTAAGTGCTCTCCCTATCAGAACAAGAAAATTTATCATGCCGTTTTTGATAATACTTAAAAGAGAAGCTAATTCCCTGATCTGATCTGGCTTTAGTCAGGTAAATACTGGAACCAAGAGACTTCTCAATTTCAATTCTCTTAATCTTCTTTGGCACGAGAACGAAAATACTCCTTTATCCAATCTTTATTGATTATTTCATTGCTTAGGTGTAATAAATGAGGTTTTGTAGTTTTAAATTACTTATAAAAGAACCAGTTTTATTGGCTAAGCAGATAAAGTAATTGCCTACATCAAAATAAGAAAACAGCATAACTTTTGCGGGTTTTTAATGAATGTATTGTATTCATTACTCTATCTACACTCGAAAGTACTACTTATACTATGGTTTCTCTAGAGAAAAATTGATGGAATCCCTGTAAAGCGCGAACCATCTTGATTAGCCAATTTGCCTACACTAAAGTAGGACAAATTGTTAACTCTTTAAGCTAATCTTAAGACTGTGTGATGTGAGAGTAGCTGCTTGTTTTACGACAGGCGAATTTTTATTATTGTCAGTGAGTCATGAGCAAGCAAGAAAATAAGTCAGAAGATTTTAACAATCGCGAAGAAGAGACCGAAAATCTTGAAAAAAAGCCCTCTTTTCGCCCTAAATTGCGGCATATCTTCGTGATGCTGTTCTTAGGAGTCGTAATTAGTGGTGCAGCCGCAAGAACTTGGCAAATTAGTAATAAACCAAAATCAATCGAACCGATCGCCCAAGATCCCAGCTCGCCAATCAAACTATTTGATAATAATGGTTACCCTCTCCTAAATCCGCCAGCACCTGCGGATGCCGAAGTCTGGGAATGCGAAGTTGCAATTGTTGGAGGCTCATTGGGGGGAGTTGCGGCAGCCTATCACGCGATGAAAACTGGGGCGACCACTTGCTTGATTGAGCTTACACCAATGCTAGGTGGACAGGTGAGTTCGCAGGGAGTTAGTGCGATCGATGAATCATTATTGATGCGCTATCGTCAACAATTTCCCCTCAGTTGGACGCATTTTAAAAATATTATTGCTAGCCAGCCAGCTTTACCAGAAAAATATTCTTACTTAAAGCCAGGAGCAGTGGTAGCAGATACCAATAGTTGCTGGGTGGGCAATCTTTGCTTTACGCCCTACTCAGGCGAACTCGCATCTGAAGAATTTTTGCGTGAATCCCAACGTTCAGCACCGAAAAGCAGATGGAGTACACAGATCGCTTTTAAAGGGGCAAGTTTTAACGAAAAAGGCGATCGCATTACAGCTATTCATGCCGTAGCTCGGATACCCCGCGATCCCAATTATTTACCACAAGGTCGCTTATCTCGCGAAATCAAAAGCTGGTTTAACTGGAACTCTGACGAAACTTTTAACAAGAAGCCAATTCGTTTACAAGCTCCTGCGGGCAAGCAGATGATCGTGATTGACTCCACTGATACTGCCGAAGTAATCGCTTGGGCAAACCTTCCCCACCGTGTAGGGTCTGAAGGTTTTGCCACCACAGGTGAAGTTCATGCTGTAGCAGACAATCCCGAATGCACACAAGCATTTACATTCCCCTTTGTTCTGAAAATTGCCGATGATGAAGGGCGATCGCTTAAAGAACTACGTAAAGTGCAGCCAGGATATTCCCGAGAAGAGCATCGCAAAGACTATGACTTGGGTAGATTTCCCATGTTTGAAGGCAACAGCGTATTCAACTATCGTCGTATTGTCAGCATGAAGCGTGATGACCCATTTAAGGCAATTCCTGCTAAAGGCGATATGACCGTCATCAACTGGAATCGAGGTAATGATTGGGGGCTGATGAATCCACCATTGATCTTGACTGATAAACAAATTAGAGATTCTGGACAGCAACAGAACTGGCTAGGGGGATTAAATACCACAGCACTTAAGGATGGTGAAAATCATGCCTTGTTATTTGCTGAATGGATAATGGATAAGTATGTATCCACAGAATTTCCTTTGCGGATCATGTCGGGCCCCGATAGCCCGATGCCCACCGAGTCTGGATTGAGTATGTATCCATATATCCGTGAAGGTCGGCGTATTTTAGGGCGCTCAGCATATGGTCAGTCAGAATTTCTCATGCGTGAGCAAGATATTCGTAACGATATGGAAGGTGGACGTAATTTTACTGCTACTTCGATTGGGTTGACCCATTATGCGATCGATATGCATGGTTGTCGCTATCGCAATTGGGAACCATCGAAAGCACCAAGCTCTGCTCCTGCCAATGAGGATAAAGTCCGCCCAATTATTCTGCCGTTTGAGAGTTTAATTCCTCAACGTATTGATAATTTATTGATAGGTGGTAAGGCGATGGCAGTTAGTCACATTGTCAATGGTGCAACTCGCATTCATGTTGGAGAATGGTCAGCAGGAGCAGCCGCAGGAGCTGCCGCTGCTTGGATTGTCTTACAAGACGATCCTTCGCTAACTCCGCAGGCAATTCTAGATCGCGGTAGGATTGGCGATCTGCAAGAGCTTCTGAAAGCACAAGGTATGTTAGTGGAATGGGTAAATTAGCATAACTAAACCCCAAAAAACTGTACCGTCCGCTTCGCGGACGGTACAGTTTTTTGGGGTTTATATTTAATTTTGCGTAGCTACTTATGTTTGCGATTTGCTGGAAATAGTCGTAAACACTTGTTTAACCGTTAGCAATATCAAACCAATAGCAATCACTGCAAAAATCATAGTTGCGCCAGTACCGACAGCTAACAATAAAGTACGAACTAGTGTTGCCAAACGATTAGTGAGAGTATTGGTCGTCTGTAAAGGCGCTAAAGCCAGCTTGTGCGCCATCATATTTGTAAATGAGTAAAGCCCAGTGGCGAGAGTAGCCGAAATTGCTACCCCTGTAAGATTCTTAAAAGGAGAGGGAGCAGTTTCTTGTACAGATTTAGATGGGGCTTCTTCAGTCATATCTGGCTTGCAAATTCGTAACTAGATTTTGTAACTAGATGAGAACAGGTAACGGCAAATGTTGTCGTTACCTGTTCTTAATATATATTTGCGACTTGCGATCGCAAAAAAATCACTTTGGCAGGCAAAAAACTTAATATCTTTGACCACAAAATGATTTAAGATATCCGCACTCAACACAAAAATGCTAGTCCCACTGGAAACAGTGGGCTTTTTTCTGTGTACTTTTATCATTGCACAAATGTTTGTGTGGTGCGACAACGAAATTTATATGACAACATCCAAAAAGATAAGGGGCAAAGCTCCACACTGCCTCTTATCTTTTTGGATGCTAACCACATCAGGTATTATGGCTCTTGAGCCTAAGCAAATGTTGCATATAACATTTACATAACTTAGATATACCTTTTTGATAACAAAACTAGCCTAAGAATCGCTTTTAAATAATTAAAAAAGTGAATAATATCTATAACAAATACCTTGCTAAGCTTTGTCAGTGACAAATTATAAGCTTTAGGTATTGTTTTAGTTAATACTTTAAATGATGAAATTATTATGTTCTGGACAGCAGATCGGATTTACTCTCAAGGAATTGAACAAGCGCAACAAAGAATTTATGAATTCTTTTTAGAAATTGTGCGCCGTAAATCCCCTGAGGAAGTACTTGAAGATTTCAGGGATTTATTCATAAATTTTAGTAAGAGTCATAATCCCGAAATCACGGAAGCACTTGATCAAATTTTGACAGCATATAATGAAAAAGAATTTTTTTATACGCTAAAACGTTGCTGTTATATCCTCATTAACAATTGGACGGTCAGCAATAATCGAGTTGGCATTCAATCATTAATTGATATTTTTAACCATTCTTCAATTTATAAAAATCCGAAATCTATTAAATTGAGAACGATTAGAATCTGGTTGCAGATGTTTGTCAAGAGTGAAGATTTTCAATCATTACAACTGTTTACTCTGCATCTGGAAGATCATGGCAGTAACGATCAAAAATGGGGAAATCGCTTTGCTTCGTACTTGTTAGCTTATCAGTATACTAACCCTACAAGTCCTCTAGAACAAAGACAAGCTGCGAATTTGTTAGCTCAAAAAATGAAGGATAAGTTTAGGTTTGATCTGGCTATGTATACTGCGCGTGTTGGCACACAATCATCTCCTCAAAATCATCAAATAAACCCTACTAGCTTAAGTAATAACGTAATTAATCTTGTTACACTTATGCTCACTAAAAAGAGCGTGCTGAACTGTCAAAACTTATCTATTAATTTTCTTGAGAATATTAAGAACTCATCTTATCAAGAATTCAAAGTTAGCCTGCTTAAATATCTTGATTTCTCCGTCACCGATGCCGAAATATCTGAAACAGTTCAAACTAAACTGCATGAGGGCTTGTTAGAGTTTAAATCAAACTATGATGATTATCCTGTTAATATATCGCTAATTTTAAAAACTACTAAGTATTTAATTGGTGAAATTACGATCAGCGATCGCAATCAACCAACAGAGTTATTTCATGTTTTACTGCATCATACAAACCCAATCAATTTAGTCGTATTGATCCTAAAGATTTTATTGCTTAATGAATCTATTCGTCCGTATCTAGAACTAAGAGTAGCTTCTATAATTAAGTACTACAGTCAATATAGTGAATCCAAGTGTAAATCGGTAATTGCTTTTATCGATATGCTTAATATTGCTCTGGCAATTTATGCTGGTGAAACTCGCTACAATATTGTGAAAATGAATCCATATGATTCATATGAGTTGTCAAACTCAAATGAAAGTGACACTCAATCAGATTCACGTATTTCTAATTTTGATACTAGAGAATATCGAATTTTTTCGCAGGCTCGATAATCAAAGCAAAAGTCGGCACAAAGCGCCGACTTTTGCTTTTTAAAAAACACCTTTACGCATTCCTTCAGCAATAAATTCACTTGTCCTCGCAGTGATTGCCATCTCAGTCAAAGTAGGACTTTGCCAACCAGATGATGCCCAGCAAGCTCCATCAGTCACAAAGAGGTTTGGAGCTTCCCATACTTGATTGTTGGCATTCACCACTGAATTTGTAGGAGAAGTTCCCATTCTTGCGCCACCCACTTCGTGAATGTAATAACCTGGAGGAGATGAAAACGCCATATTTTCTTCCATTCGGCTAACAAAATCAGCAAAGATCGGAACATGAAACATATCGGTTAACTTCATATTCTTACCGCCAGCAAGCTTAATGATTTCATCAATCTGCCGATGCATATGGTCTAGCATTAGATGTTCATTTTCTGACCAAGCACATTCGATATGGGGCACTGGAATTCCCCATGCATCAACTACTTCGTTGCTTAATTGAATTTGATTGCTATAGCGAGGCAAAACTTCGCCATGAGCAATCAGAAAACCAATGGAACCCGACCCAACTTTACGGACAATACTTGGTAAATCAAAGCGCTGCACCCCTCCCCAGATGCCATAGCCACGCAAAAATTTCTCCTGTTGTGATTCTAAATTGCTAAAACAAGGAATAAAAAAGCTATCGCATCCCGAAAGGTCAAAGGTTTTTGGTTGTTTAATATTGGGCAAGAAAAAGAAGGTTGAGGTGGATACATGATCCATCAGATAGTGTCCTAGCATTCCTGAAGGGTTGGTTAATCCCGCAGGTTGATATTGCTCGGTGGAATGTAAGAGAATCCTCACCGACTCAATCGTAGAAGCACATAAGACAACTGTCCGCGCAAATACCTCATGGGTGGTTTTGCTGTTGCGATCGCGATATGCCACACCACGAGCTTTGCGAGTATCTGGATCAAAGATGACATGACTGACTACAGCATCCGATCGCAAAGTCACATTGCCAGTTGCGATCGCGGCTTTAAGCGAAGAACCGAGGCTGGAATACATCGGCCAAGGTTGCTCTGGGGTGGGACGGTGCAGAGCAAAGCCCCGTGATGGGATTAGGCAACGGTCAGACCATTGATTCTCAATGACTTGCTTCAGATGCATTTCGGCGGGAGTAAGCGGTAACGTGGGTTGATAATCGCCATCGGGAAGTTGGGCTAAACCTTCTTGGCTGCCGTACACCTGAAAAAATCTTTCCAATTTACTGTAGTAAGGTGCGAGATCAGCATGGGCGATCGGCCAGTCTTGTTCATGCCCATCGCGACTTGCTGCTTTAAATTCATAATCTGATAGCCGCAGTGTGATTCCGCCCCAAGTTAGGCTTTTGCCGCCCACCTGACGACCGCGAATCCAGAAAAAAGGCTGATCTTCTGGTGTGGTATAAGGATTATCTTTTTCATCAATAAACAAGTCGGGGTTTGCTTTCCAGTACCCAGGGTGCATTGATTGGTAGGACTGTCGCTTAGAAATCGCAAGATTGTAAAAGCGCTTTGCCATATCCCTGACCTGATGCCCTAGATCTTCCTTGGCATCAGGTGTGCGACCTGCCTCTAATACAAGGACTTTGAGACCACGTTCGCTCAATTCTTTTGCCGCAACGCCGCCATTGGCTCCAGAACCAACCACGATCGCATCATAAATTTCTGAAGAGGGATGGGTACTCATCTTATTCCTTGACAAACCTTAAGCTTTTAGATATTCGCTTGGCAACTACAGCAATTTAATATCTTGCCTGAAAATGCCCCCAGAATTTCAAGCTTTTGGCTAACTGATGCTTTCAAGGATGACTTTTTGGGCAATCGCTTTTTTTCATTGCGATCGCAAAAAACAACAAATAGAAAAAGCGATCACCTCAAATTTTCTCGTTTGAAAATTAAATGGCGATCGCGGTTTAGATGATAAAGCAGGATAAGTTAGTGATCATCCTTAAACCTAATTGTGCAAAGCATCTAATCTTAGTGAAGCAATGCATTCTCCTCATATTCAAAAGCATTTATGTCAGGAACTTTTCTATCCCTCTTGCGATCGCCTGTGCTGCTTTCACAACATTTTCACGACTCATGCCAGGAGCATCAATAAACAATGCTTCAGTCAAAACCTTAGGAACTCCATCGGGAACTCCATATAAAACACCTAGACGTTGGGGTTTTACTCCCCCATTCTGGAAGGGAGGATTTGGAAGGTTATTCTGTAGTTCCTTACTAATCAACTCAGCAAGTTGCTCATCTTCTTGAGTTGCTTCAGGTAATATTAACACTTCATGCCTCTGTACTGCCCCATTAAAAGCATTCAAGTGAAGAGAAACAAATGCATCCGCCCCTTTTCCGCGAGCGCCAATTTCTCCCAAGTCTAGATTGTCGGAATTGAGGACAATTTTGACTGATGCTCCTTTGCTACGAAGGTATTTCGCAACTTCATCAGCTTGAATAATATTCTCTACTAATTCCGAAGTTTCAAATCCTACTGCGCCAGAATCACCCTCTTCTCCATGTCCAGGATCAAGGACAATCTTTTTACCCTTCAAAGCACCATCGGGCAAGGAAAATTGGGCTGGTTCAACAGCAGCTTGCATGTCAACCAGCATTGTACGTGGCAAATTTGAAGTTGCTCCTGTAAACCAATCTAGAGGGACATCCAATATGGTGGACTTGTCTGTCGATTCAAGAGCTACTTTACTGATGTACTGCTCGGTTCCTCCTTGCATCAGGTATAGTGCTTTAGATGTCAATTTTAACCAGCTCATATATTTGCCTCTAATTATATGTTGATTACTCTAGAGTTCAAAAACGAATAAATTTTCAAAAGAAGAATGTAAGTCTTGACCCCAAACTCGTCACGACTTTTACTTGATGTGCAAAATTGTGTAACATTATAATTTACCAATTTCATCAAGAATGACGGCAATTTTAGCCACATCTCCAGTATTAATGACAAACAAAATATTCTGAGTCAAGCCAATAATTAAATTAATATACTGCAAGATCTTGTTCAATTTTTCTAATTGAGCAATGGCTTCATTAGCTTTATCAGTTGCAAACTGAATTTTAGTCGCTCCTTGCTTTAGATCGATGATAATTGCATCGAAGATACGATCATTAATAGCTTCGATTAAATCACTAATTTTATCCTCGGCAATAATCATTTGTTGGTATTCAACCATCCCAATCTTGTGTTCTCGGTTTAAACTCCGACGGCGACCAGCAATTGTGCGGCGTAACCCACGCCAATTTTCTCGCTGTTGCACCATTTCATCAATTGTTAAACTTGTAGTAATAATCATTGGAAAAACCTCTTGTCTAAATATTTTTGGGAAAATAATAATCCTATGTGAGAATGTTGAATTGATTAAAAATCAATATTTTTAACACTTTCTTTTATATAATTTACAACTACTATAGCAATCCTAAAATGCAATGTGAGAAGTTTAGATTTTTAAGTTGTTGCAATATATAGATATCCAGTTAGATTCTTTCTCATATCTCATTTAGGGCTACTGTATAAGGTGTAAAATCAAATTAAATCCTTAGCGATAAGTTTGCTTAAGAACCTTTAGAGAAGGTTGAATACTAACCTCATATTCAGATAAGATTTGGTGAGCTTCTTGAACTTGTTCAGGTGTTAAATCAAGTGTACTTTTTTGAGTGGAAACAACTGTGTCAGATGCTAAATAACCTTCATTTTGGCATAAGATATTCTGATCTGCTGTCGTCATATCTCCTCGAAATGTTTTGGCTAAAGCCTGATGAGTAATTGAAGTTTGTCCTAGAATATTAATGTAAGCTTGTGCAGATGTTTTTCGGGCTTCAATTCCCTCAATACGCTGATTATAATCATTTTCCAAAGCTGTATATTCATTGATACTGGATTCGGGTTTATTGTTAGCTGAATTGTTGAGGTAGACATTATACATTTCCTCAATATACTGAATGTTTTTTTCTTCTTCTTCTTGTAAAACACCAGTAATATAATACTTCTTGATTTGATTTTGTAAATCACCAATGTATTTAGTTACAGCATCATTATTACAAACAATAATTGGTTTGAGTTTTTCATGGCGTTGCTGATCGGCAATCAGATTGAGCAAAGAAGTAGAAATATTAATGCCATTATTCACTCCATTTTCAAAAGTTTTTCGTTCATTTTCACTTATTGAACTAGATGAACCAGGTGCTTGTTTTTGGAAGCTTATAAAAGATTCTCGGATCGCATTCAAATTTTGATCGAAGGTAATCGTATTTCGGCTTGCCAAACGCCCCAAAGTTGACACATAAATTGCTAGGACATCGTTCAAGTTCTGTAAAACTTGTGCCTTGTCTTTTTCTGCCCGACATTTAAAGCGAATTTTGGCAGGTGGAAAATTAGGTGCTTCCGATGTTTCCTCAGAATTACTATTTAAAGTTCTTGCCAAACTAACGCCTGAATTCCTTAGAACAACTCCAGACATAATAGGTGTAGGTACTGTAGGCTTTATAGATATTGGCGCTGCACGCTCTAGGGCATTAGCGTATTGAATCTGCACATATTCTTTGCGCGTGCATGAGTCATAAATATCTTGAACCATCTTAGTGGAAGTTTGCTGAAGCACTGCTGATGTCTCGCCAAACTTCTCAACGGATGACAAGTCTTCTTTATCACAGCCGCTAACCATAAGTACAAAGGCAACAATTGGTAGAATTAGCTTATGAGACCTCGATTTTGTCGTCATATCTAGACTCCATAAATTAATAGAGTTGTGGTTTCTGATTGGTTATCGAGGAAGAATTCATATCCCGATCGCTAACTTGTTGCAAGATTAACTTAAATACCCTCTGCAATGACATGATGATTTAGGTAAATAAAATTGCGTTAAACCGCAAATAAAATAACTATTATCTGCATTGAGAAACTCAAGGTATTTAGATAGAATGTGTCGAATGTTAGACCTTTTGAGTATTAAGATTTGTGTTCATTTCGATCGCTTAATCTTCAATCCACATCATCCGATGCAAGAGATATGATTCCCCATAAAGCATGGCAACGTAATGCCAGAATGTCTTGGCTTCTGCACATCATTCTGCTGGGTAGTTTGGGAATTTTAAGCGCAGTCATGTTTTGGGCGCAACTTCACGTACCTATCGTCATTCCTTTGCTGATATTGGTTGCCATCGGACTACTGATTTTATTTTCCTTAAGACTCAATTGGCAAAAAGACTTGATTAACGAGCAGAGATGCGAAATTGATCGCCTGCACGCAATAGAACAGACAGCTGTGATATCCCAAACTCGTAAACTACTACATCGTATTGCGGCTGATATCCATGATGGACCACTCCAAGAACTCAAACTGGTGATGGATCGCCTAGAACTTCTACAAATGAATTCTCAGACCGTAGATCTCAATCCCATTCTTGATCGCTTAGAAGATATGGGTAATCAGCTCCGTCAACAACTAAACCAAACTCGTGCGATCGCTTTAGAAATCACGCCCGATCTTCGTGAAGGACTAGACATTGGTATAGCAAAAAAGCTGCAACACTTAGTTGAGTCTGAGGAACTTACCCTCTGTGTTGTCCAGCACTTGCAACCACTAGGAGAACCTCAGCTAAATAGCTTATGGCTCGAAGCTCGTGAAGATATTTATCGCTTTTTTACCGAGGCGATCGCGAATGTCATTCACCATGCTCAACCACCTCAAGGAATCGCCACACAGGTTAAGGTGAGCTTAGTGCAGCACGATCAGCAATGTACACTGAGCATCGAAAACGATGGTGAGATATTGGATAAATCCGTACTTGAAATTACGACTCAACAACGACAGCGTGGCGGTTATGGCATGAAACTGATGCAAGCGATCGCCTCTGACCTTCCTAACGGAGCATTTGCAAGAATTGCTTTAGCTAATGGTGGAATTCGCGTCCAACTAACTTGGCATTTGTTGCGTAATAGTGAATAATTCGGGTATACCTAATAGTCGAACTAATGCAACTCAGTACAGCCGACTCTAAGCCTCTCATATTTCTGATATTAGAAGATCACCCTGAAGTGGCTCAGAATAACTGTCTATTTTTGCAAAAGCTAGAACCATTAGCTCTCTGCATCATCTGCAATAGCCACGCAGATGCGCTAGAACGTCTCAAGTTAGAAACGCCTGATTTAGTTACTGTCGATTTGCTGTTTGGCACATTTACAGGAGAACAATATGCCATATCCAGCCTGAGATTTTTGCAGCAAGTCTTTCAAGACTATCCATTCCTGAATATTCTGATCTATACCAGTGAATATGACTATCTCAAACCTCTAACCAATCTCATGGGTCGTCACCAAGGCGGATTTGTCGTAGTTAGTAAAATGGAGCGGCGCAAAGTTTTTTTGGATGGAGCTAGACATGCTCTAGAAGGCAAACTAGAGATTCCCAGAGAATTGCGCTATGGCATTGACTTCAACGATCGCGAACTTCAAGTATTATCTTTGCTCTGTAAAGAATCACTGACCGATAAGGCGATCGCGCAACAACTCAATTTATCGCTTAAAACTGTACAGAACTGCGTCCTAAGGCTAAAGATGAAAATGGACATCGATTATCTTGACGAAAACTGCACCAGCGCAAGAGTGGCTCTCTGTATGCAAGCAGTTCGCCGAAAATTGATATTGCCGTAAACTTCAGATCAAAATGCTGTAGCTTACAGGATAATCTCTACAATTTATTAACTAGCTTATGAAAAACCTCAATTTGTGAGGTTTTTCATAAGCTAGTTAATAAATTTTTTTAAGGTGTCGAGAGTCATTTTATAAGGCGGATAGCGCCACTTGAGATCGAAGCGGAAAGAATTTTTGAGTACACTCTTACGATGGGAGAAAGTATCAAAACTTGCCTTGCCGTGATAGTTCCCCATACCACTATGACCGATACCACCAAAGGGAAGTTCTGGATTGCTTAAGTGCAGGATCATGTCGTTGAAACAACCTCCACCGCAGGAAATCTCTTGGAGAATGCGCTCTTGATTTTGTTTATTGCTGGAGAAGAAATATAGGGCTAGAGGTTTAGGTTGAGCATTGACAAAAGCGATCGCATCTGAGAGTTGGTCATATTCTAAAATTGGCAAAATTGGACCAAAGATTTCCTCAGCCATGATTTTCGAGTTAGGTGCAACTTTATCGATCAGGGTTGGCGCAATATAGCGATCGCTTTTATCGCTGTTGCCACCAATTAGCACTTTGCCTTCATTGAGCAAACTTGCGAGGCGATCAAATTGGCGATCGTTGACAATACGGGCAAAATCTGGGCTTTGTTGAGGATTTTCACCGAAGAAGGTTTTGACATGGGTGACTAACTTCTCTATTAGTACAGGCTTAATATTTTTCTGAACCAATAGATAATCAGGAGCAACACATGTCTGTCCAGCATTATAGAACTTACCCCAGATAATCCGCTTAGCAGTAATTTCTAAATTACAGGTTTCATCGACAATACAGGGGCTTTTGCCACCGAGTTCTAGGGTGACAGGAGTTAGATGCTTTGCCGCCGCTTCCATAACAATTTTGCCGATCGCAGTTCCACCAGTGAAGAAGATATGGTCAAATTTTTCGGCAAGTAAAGCTTGATTAGTCTCGATACCACCTTCAATCGCAGTGATAAAATTGGGATCGAAGTTGTTGTTAATGATTTTAGCGATCGCATTGGAAGTGTGAGGCGTATGCTCTGAAGGCTTAAGTATCGAGCAATTGCCTGCCGCGATCGCCCCAATTAGAGGTTGGATTGTCAGGGCAAAGGGATAGTTCCAAGGCGCAACGATTAATACTACGCCTAGCGGTTCAGTATAGATATAACTAGAGCTAGGAAATAAATTTATAGGAGTTCCCACTTTTTGGGGCTTCATCCAAGCTTTAAGATGTTTGAGAGCAAATTTAATCTCTGAGAGGGTGACTAAAATCTCACTTCCAAAAGCCTCGATCTCAGGTTTGCGTAAATCAGCATAAACAGCATCAAGAATTAGCTGTTCATTGTCTTTAATCAGTTGTGAAAGTTTATTGAGTTGAGCAACCCGAAAATTATAGTCCTTGGTTTTACCTGTGGCAAAGAAAGCACGTTGATTGGCGATCGTGACTTGGATATCAAGACTAATAGCAGGTATGGTGACCATAATTCATAATTCGTAATTTGTAATTCGTAAAATTGAGTTCTCCCTCAAGGTTAACCCATGTTAATTTTAAGCCATAGCAAAAGCGCATACATACTTCAAAGACTATGGCAATTTTTGGTGGCATCCTGATCGTAATCGGTATCATTCTGTTTTTTGTCCAAAAGAATTACAGTACGAAACTACAAAGTATTAGGCTAGCAACAGCCTCGACAGTTGCGGATTTGCAACGTATTGCTAGTGAAATTGCGGGAGAGATTGGCAGTGGAAATTTACGAGAATATGTGAAGGTGCGCGGTATTATTCGTAGCGATCGCCCTTTAATTTCAGAGCTTAAACAAGAACCCTGTGTGCATTACACCATGAGAGTCGTCAGGGAATATGAGGAGGAGCATACAACTCGCGATAGTGAAAATAAAACCCACACTGAAACTCGTCGGGGTTCAGAAACCGTGTCAAGTAATAGTCAAGCGATTCCATTTACTTTGCGAGATAATTCTGGCGAACTTGTGGTTAATCCTGATGGTGGCAATATTGATACTGTGCAAGTATTAAATGAGTTTCGACAAGAGAATTCAAGCGGTTCTTCAATATCTTTTGGCGGGTTTAATTTATCACTCGGTGCGGGTATGGGTGGTAGACGCACGATAGGTTATCGTTATACGGAGTCGATCTTGCCCTGCGATCGCGAAGTGTTAGTCATTGGGACAGCGGCAGATGAGGGTGGTCAAGTCACTCTCCGCAAGCCGATCCAATCTGACAAAAAGTTTATTATTTCTCTCAAAAGTGAAGAGGAACTTGCCAAGTCTACGGCAAATGCTGCCAAATGGTATTTGTATGGCATGGTTGCTTGCTTAGTGATCGGGGCAATTTTATTGATTTTGGGATTAATTTTAAAAAAATAAACATTACAGAACTTTACATCCCTTGCCAAGAGATGAATGCGGAGTAAAGCCCTGAATTCATCTCTTGGTAAGGGACTTGTTAGATTTCTACAAAATATTTAGACTCATTGCTGACAACAGTAACTTCAGGGGGTAGGCTGTTTTAACAAAAATCATGTTATGGGCGTAGAAATGAAGAAAATTCGATTTTGGATAGTAATTTGCCTTAGTTTTTTTCTTGTTCTAATTTCTCATCCACTTGTCGAGAGACTTTCTCCCATTTATGCGCAAACTCCTTTTATTCAAAATATTCCCCTGCCACCTTTCAACATGCAAGGGCAAACCGAACTACAACCATTTGACGATTTAATCAAAGATCATCAAAAACTAGCGGGTTTATTTACGCTTTATCGTCATCAAGAGACAGGTAAGGTTTTTGCCGAAATTAAACCCGAACAAATTAATCGCAACTTTTTGGCGGTGATGACCCTCGAATCTGGTTTAGGTGAGCGAGGCCTCTATCGTGGCGTTCCTCTCCGTGACTTAATGTTCACCCTTCGCCGCTTAAACAATAATTTGCAATTTGTGGTTCCCAACACCAACTTTCGCGCTCAGCTAGGCGATCCCCAAGAGCGATCGCTTAGTCAGTCCTTTAGTGACTCGGTTTTGATATCACTACCAATTCGGAGCATTCATCCTAAGAACAAATCTTTTTTAGTTGATTTAGATCCTTTAATCTTGAGTGATGTTTTACCAAATTTGAGTAAAACCTTAGCCGCACAGCTTGGCGCTCCCTTCACCGCCGACCCCAGCAAATCTTATATCAGTAATGCGGAAGCATTTCCTCAAAATGTTGAATTGGAATCGGTATTTAGCTTCATGGGAGCAGGAATACCAAACTCACAGTTTAGTCCTGACCTCAGTACCTTGTCTGATAGCAGCGCTTTTACGCTCAAAGTCCGTTATAGCCTATCTCAACTCCCGACCCAAAATGGCTATCGCCCTCGATTTGCTGATGAGCGAGTTGGCTATTTTGTCACAGCCTATCAAGACTTTTCTAAAAATTCTGGCAAAACTCCATTTGTCCGCTATATCAACCGTTGGCATTTAGAAAAGCAAAATCCCCATGATTTATTTTCTCCACCCAAACAACCGATCACCTTTTGGATTGAGAATACAGTCCCTTTAGAATATCGCAGTGCTGTGCGTGAAGGCGCGTTAATGTGGAATCGTGCCTTTGAGAAGATTGGGTTTAAAGATGCGATCGCAGTGAAACAAATGCCCGATCGAGCTGATTGGAACCCAGCCGATGTTCGCTATAACACGATTCGTTGGTTTAACTCGATTGATGGTTTCTTTGCGATGGGCCCATCTCGAACTAATCCCTTAACAGGGCAGATTCTTGATGCTGATATCATCATCGATAGTAATTTGATTCGGTCGATCAAGCAGAATTATGGAAGTGTTGCTCAACAAAATAGTTGGCAAAATTTGTCTTTTTTATCGCGGTTGACAGGTAATCCGAATCTATGCAGCTATGGCATGGATGCAAGGCGGATGCGCTATGACAAACAGGCGATCGCATTGCTCAGAAAACAACCGATTAGCAATAATTTCAATAGAAACTTGTTTATGTCTAGTGCTAATGATTTGTGCTATGGCATGGAAGCAGTGGAACAATTTCAGTTAGGTGCAATGTCTCTCTCTCTCTCTGAGAATGTGTTGCCCAGTAGTGATCGCATGAAGGACTATGTTAATCAATTCGTGCGTGAAGTCACAGCCCATGAAGTTGGACATACCTTGGGTTTGCGGCATAACTTTCATGGTAGTGCGATGCTCTCACCTACGGAGTTGAATAATACAGCAATTACCAGTAAACGAGGTTTAGTATCTTCCGTAATGGATTATAACGGCGTAAATCTTGCGCCACAGGGGACAAAGCAAGGTGATTTCTTCACAAGTAAAGTTGGTGCATATGATGAATGGGCGATCGCCTATGGATATACCCCAATAAATGCGATTATTCCTGCGGGAGAACTCAAAGAGCTAGAAAAAATTGCTAAACTTGCACCGCAGCCAGATCTAGCCTATGCCCCCGATGAAGATGCATCGTCTGGACTTGATCCCATGACTCAAACCCATGACTTGAGCAATGATTCCGTTACTTATGCGCAGTGGCAGTTTGATAATTCTCGTGTCATGTGGAATCGCATTGAGAAGCGCTATCCAGGCAAAGGAGAAAGTTTTAATGACACCAAAATTGCCTTCAATCAAGTCTTTGGCCATTATGCTTCTAATTTGTTTACCCTAGTTTCCTACGTTGGTGGACAATCTTTTAATCGTTATCGTTCTGGTGATGCGATCGGCCGATTACCGTTTGAGCCAATCCCTGTCGCGAAGCAACGTGAAGCGATCGCTATGATTCAAAAAAATCTATTTGCGGCTGATGCTCTAAATTTTTCTCCAGATCTGCTGAATAAACTAGCTCCATCCCGTTGGTATCACTGGGGTGCTTCACCTGATTTCTCTTCTCTGGACTATCCAATTCACGAGCGCATTTTATCATTACAAACCTTTGTCCTGAGTGATTTACTATCTTCAGAGCGCTTGCAAAGGCTGCGGGATACCGAATTGAAAACTACTGTTGGTCAAGCCCTGACATTACCAGAACTGTTTGATACTTTACTGCAAGGTATTTGGACAGAAGTTCTGCAACCAACTAATGACTTAACTCAAGTTTCTAGTCTGCGCCGTTCACTTCAGCGTCAACATATGAATCTATTAGTTAATTTGGCTCTCCGCAATCGTCTCTCCTTAGACAAAATCGATAACTTCCTTGATTTTGTAGTTGGAATCCAAACCAGCAATCCGCCCGAAGATGCCAGAACCCTTGCATGGTATCAACTGCGCCAACTGCGCGATCGCCTTGCGAGTGTATTGCGCGATCGAGGCGACAAGCTTGATATCTATACTAAAGCCCATCTTGAAGAGGCAAGCGATCGCATTGCCAAAGCGATCGATGCTAAGTTGCAGTCTCAGTAGTTCAAATCCAGATTTTCCAGAATCGGTGGGGCGGCGAAGCCGCCCCACCGATTCTGGTTTTATATTTGGTACTTTATTAAGTCACAAGTGCCTTACAGTGCATTACGCTCAAAACATGAGTTCGATGGAATCGACAAAAGCAAAAGAAAAGCTGAAACGTCTTACACATATTTATTTATAGCAAACCAAGGTTTGCTTAGGACATAAAACCAGAAGATGAGTGGCTGCGCGAAGCGCAGCCACTCATCTTCTGGTTTTGGTTTGTACTAGATAACTCTTTTTTTGCTATATGTGCGAATTACTAAATTTACAGATATAATTTTGAAAACGATTATCATTTCTTGAGCAACTTATGCTTGAAGTGCAAAACCTGTCAGTGCGATATCGAGATGTTGAGGCTTTGTCGAATGTTTCTTTTTGTCTCAACTTTGGATCGCTAGTGGGACTCATTGGAGCCAATGGTGCAGGCAAAAGCACGTTGCTGAAAGCAATGCTCGATCTGATTCCTGCTCAAAAAGGTCAAGTTTTTTATAAAGAAAGACCACTGAAGCAGCAACGTCAAAAAATTGCTTATCTTCCTCAGCGATCGCAGATTGATTGGGACTACCCTGTGACCGTCTGGAATGTGGTGATGATGTCGCGCACTTTGCATAGTGGCTGGTTCGGGAAAATCAGCCGTCAATCAAAGGAAATTGCGCGTGAAGTATTGGAGCGTGTTGAACTTTATGACTTACGCGATCGCCCTATTAAGCAGCTTTCAGGTGGACAACAGCAGCGTGTGTTTTTAGCGAGAGCTTTAGCGCAACAGGCAGATATTTTGTTGTTGGATGAGCCAATGAACGCAGTGGATAAAAAGACTGAGGCGTTAATGTGGAATATCTTTAATGAGCTAAAGCAGGAGGGTAAGACCCTACTGATTAGTTGCCATGAATGGGGTGATAGTCTTGATCGTTATGATCAGTTATTGCTACTTAATCGTCATTTAGTGGCAAGTGGTACACCTCGCCAAGTACTGACTCCTGCAAATATCCAAGCTGCTTATGGAGCATCGGTTGAGCAAATCGATCATAGCGATCGCGCTGGAGAAGAATTATTATTTTGTTGATGTCCTCTATAACTAAAAAAACTTAAAAAAGGGCAGTCAGCACTTTGATCGCAATCACATTTTGTTCTTTCACTATAAAATAGACACAATAGACAGCTCGATTCGCTTTAGATAATTTCATGCTCCAAATCTCAAAACACAAGTCTATTGCGATCGACGAAATTAGTATTACTGCCATCCGATCTCAAGGTGCAGGCGGTCAAAACGTTAATAAAGTTTCGACAGCGATTCATCTGCGTTTTGATATTAATGCATCTTCCTTATCACCTATCTACAAAGAACGCCTACTCAGCCTAAACGATCGACGTATCACCAAAGATGGCATTCTGATCATTAAGGCACAACAACATCGTACTCAAGAGCAAAATAAAGAAGATGCTCTAAAACGTCTTCAGTTGTTAATCCAAAGCGTTGCGATCGTCCCAACTAAACGTAAACCAACAAAACCATCACGAAGTGCTCAAAATCGACGGATTGATAATAAAACTAAGCGCGGTGAAATTAAGGCTTTAAGAGGTAACATTACCGAGTAGTGATGAAGCAGATGCTTAATCCATCAGAACGGAAGGCTAAACTAGCACAAAAATTAGCTGAATTTCGACAGCGATCGCAGTTAAAAGAAGCTCAGCAATTGCTGATTGAGTTAGGCATTCCCTTAGAGCTTTGCAAAATATTTTTACCAAATACTGACGTATTCAATCACCTTGTGCAGTGGCTGAGTCAATCATTTCCTTGGCAGTATGGACAGATTGATTGGCAAAAAGTGTCTGGGTGTATTTGCGAGAGTCGGCAGAATCAAGCTACTTCTGCTTTTCATGAACTTTGCCAAAAACAGCAACTTGGAGACCCTATTGTAAATCTAGTCTGGTTCTCGGCTGCTCATCCAATTCTAGAAATGCCGTTGGAGTTGGTCAAGCTTTCTCTAGAAGAAATTGTGGCTGAAGATTGGGATACATGGATTTTTGATCCAGTCGCTGGATGGTGTATTGAGTTTCATCACGAAGGGACTATGTGTTACGGCAGAGTGTGAAAAACCGATTTTAGTGTTTCCAGCGCCGAAGGCGCTGGAAACACTAAAATCGGCTCTATAAAATGAGAATTGTTAATTACCAAGTTAATATTGCAAAATATTTACATCAGTTATGCTATATTAAGAAACGCACGGCAGCTTGGCTCAGGTGGTTAGAGCGACGGTCTCATAATCCGTAGGTCCCGGGTTCAAATCCCGGAGCTGCTATATAGACTAAAAAGTATAGGTGAGGCTCTGCTTCACCTATACTTTTGTGGTGTTCGTGATAGTATGTAAACAATTTACTCCCTAACGCAAAGGACAGGATTATGGGATTACTCGATCGCATTGGTATGGTGGTCAAGTCCAATGTAAATGCAATGGTTACGGCTGCTGAAGATCCAGAAAAAATTCTGGAGCAATCAATCATTGATATGCAAGAAGATTTGGTGCAATTGCGCCAAGCTGTCGCTCAATCAATGGCTGCCCTGAAGCGCCAAGAGCAACAATATAATCAAAGTGCTTCTCAGGCACAAGAATGGGAAAAACGGGCAATGCTAGCTCTCCAAAAAGGAGATGAAAACCTAGCAAGGGAAGCGCTTAGCCGCAAGAAAACCCACGGCGATTCGGCTGCAACCTTAAAAACTGGCTTAGATCAGCAGTCAGGTCAAGTAGATCTGCTCAAGAAAAATCTAATTGCGATCGAAGGCAAGATCTCTGAGGCAAAGACCAAGAAAGAGATGCTCAAAGCCCGTATGCAGTCTGCTAAGGCTCAAGAGAACCTTAACAATATGCTTGGTAAAGTTAATACCAACTCCGCTGCTGCTACTTTTGAGCGGATGGAAGAGCGAGTTCTTATGGCTGAGGCAAGGGCTGGTGCTAGCGCCGAACTTGGCATGGACAATCTCGAATCTCAGTTTGCTCAGTTAGAAGCTGGTAGTGGGGTTGATGATGAATTAGCCGCACTCAAAGCGAAAATGATGACTGGTAGCCCCGCATCTCAGGGCGCTTTGCCTCCATCGGATGCAGCTAAGCCAACCGTCGGTGCTGCGATCGATGCTGAGCTAGAAGCCTTGCGTCGTCAAATGGGTTAATTGCTCGAAATTAATTTACAAGATGTTTTTTAATTAACATCAACGAGAGTCACAACTAAAAAATAAGAGTCAGCGCTAAGCGCTGACTCTTATTTTTTAGTTGTGTTTTGGTATTATTGCTATAAAAAGAGAAAAAGCTAAAAACTTGCTCATGATATTATGTAGGCAATTCACTTTTTAGGACAAAGGACAGGATTATGGGATTACCTGAACGCATTATTATGGTGCTCAAGTCCAATCTAAATGCAATTGTCTCTGCTGCCGAAGACCCTGAAAAGATTCTGGAGCAATTGATCTTTGACATGCAAGAAGATTTGGTGCAATTGCGTCAGGCTGTTGCGCAGGCGATCGCATCATTAAAAATCCAAGAGCAGCAATACAACCAGAGTACAACACAAGCTCAAGAATGGGAAAAACGAGCAATGTTGGCTATCCAAAAAGGGGATGATGCCCTAGCTAAGGAAGCGCTCAGCCGTAAAAAGACTCACACTGAAGCAGCGAATGCTCTAAAAGCAGGATTACAACTACAAACAGGGCAAGTGGAGTTGCTTAAGAAAAATCTAACTGCGATCGCAGGTAAGATTGCTGAAGCTAAATCTAAGAAAGAATTGCTTAAAGTCCGTTTACAAACAAGTAAGTCTCAAGAAAAGCTCAACAATATATTGGGCAGTGTAAATACTAATTCGGCAGAAGCTACTTTTGCCCGTATGGAAGAGAAGATTTTAAAAGCGGAAGCTTTGGCAAGTGCTACTGCTGAGCTTAATGCTGATGAACTAGGCTCTAAGTTTGCACAGCTAGAATCAGGTAGTGATATTGATGACGAATTAGCGGCGCTCAAAGCCAGAATAATGATCGTCAGTTCTGCTTCTCAGAGTGCTTTGCCACCATCTGATGCTACTTAGTTGTTAATACAGAACTAGAAGCGCTCCTCACCATTATTTTTGAAAAAAGCAAAAATGATATTGCCAGATCTTAATTTTTTGTTTTTAGTAATTGGACTCTCTCTAAGTCTCGCTTCACTTCAAAACTAAGTTCACGATTTTTAGGATCAGTATTTAGTGCTTTATTGAGATAGATTTCTGCTTCGCGTAATTTGCCAACCAAAATTAATTCACTACTCCATCGATGGTAAGTTACAGCCTTCCAATGGATTACTTCTGGGGAATTGGGAAATCTTTCGCTCATACCTTCTACAACAGCGATCGCAACGACATATTTTTTTTGCTTCAGCAAATCCTGTACACGCCGTAACATATCCAATTTGAGCTTCAGTTCTGGATCGCTATTGATTGGATCAACTTGATTATTGACTTGTTTCACCTCTATCTTGATTTTTGGGTGAGGCTGAGGTGGTTTGTTGGGAGTTTTGGGTGGTGGTGGTGCAGGTTGCGATCGCGTTGCATTAGCAGCTTCTTTTTTAGCAAATAGCTCCTTACTCAAATCCTCTTTGTCTGAATCTTTGAGCATTTTGTAAGCTTCCTGCACTAGCCGAAACTTATCCGTTGTCGTGGGATCATTCTGATTAACATCAGGGTGATACTTCCGTGCCAGACGACGATAGGCAACCTTAATGTCATCTAAGGTGGCATTGCGGGGAACTCCTAAGAGTCGATAGCATTCGGATAAGTGCATGAAGTGAAGTGTGAATATAGGAAGCCGCTCAGAATTTGTAACTATTCTGGCTTTTTGCGAATCGAGTATTTTCCTTTAGGCGTAATCGGAGAACCTTTGTTGCCCTCAACTAGCTTAATGTACTTATCCAAAGCCTCCTCTTTTGTCGCATGTTCGGAAATAACATGCACTTTGCGACTGCCAGCTAGCTCGAGGACAACTTGATGCATAAGTAAATATCTAGGAAATATCTAGGAAATGGCCTTAAAACTTTAAAAAACAGTTTAGCAAATATAAACCCATAAAGTAAAAGAGGGCGCAAAGCGCCCCCTTTTACTTTATGGGAATTGTTAATGTTTAGCGCTTTGCAAATTTCTTGGTGAGCTTGCGTAAACGAATTGACTCTGGTGTGACCTCAAGGATTTCATCGGGACCAATGTATTCCAAGGCGCGTTCCAGACTCATCTCGATTGGTGCTTGCAACTGAACGATGTCATCAGCACCAGCTGCACGCATGTTAGTAAGTTGCTTACTCTTACATACGTTCAACTCCATGTCTTGAGGACGATTGTTCTCACCGATGATCATGCCCTTGTAAACTTTCGTTCCAGGTTTAATAAAGAACACGCCGCGATCTTCAGCGTTCTTTAAGGAGAACTCAGTGGCTACGCCTTCTTCAAAGGAGATTAGTACACCATTACGACGGGCGCTGATTTCTCCAGCCGAAGGACGGTAATCGAGGAAGCTGTGGTTCATGATGCCTGCGCCACGAGTAGCGCGCATGAAGTCACCACGAAAGCCGATCAGTCCACGGGCAGGAACAACAAACTCTAGCTGAGAGCGACCACTGCTGGACATTTGCATATCGACCATTTCAGCGCGACGTTGACCAAGGCGCTCGATACAACCGCCGACAGCATCTTCTGGAACGTCAAGTACCAGACATTCGTATGGTTCGCATTGCTTGCCGTTGAGTTCACGGTAAATAACTTGAGGTTGGGTAACTTGGAACTCGTAACCTTCGCGGCGCATGGTTTCGATCAAAATGCCGAGGTGCAATTCGCCACGTCCTGCTACGGCAAAGCGATCGGGGAATTCAGGATTTTCTTGAACGCGCAAGGCTACGTTAGTTTCGAGTTCGCGCATCAGGCGATCGCGTACTTGACGAGTAGTAACTAGCTTGCCTTCTTGACCAACAAATGGCGAGTCATTAACGCAGAAGGTCATCTGCAAAGTGGGTTCGTCCACCTTGATCATAGGTAAAGCTGAAGGCTCATTGGGGCAGGTAATGGTTTCGCCAATGTTAGCGGTCGCAAACCCTGAAACCGCAACAATGTTGCCTGCGGAAGAGCTTTGCATTTCAACCCGTTTGAGACCATCAAATCCCAACAGCTTGGTGATTTTACCTTTGACGATTGAGCCATCTTCAGAGATTAGCGCGGCTTGTTGACCAGAGGTAATTGTCCCGTTGTGAATCTTGCCGATCACAATCCGACCGAGATACTCGGAATAGTCAAGAGTGGTAACTTGCAACTGTAAAGGCTTTTCGGGATCGCCAACTGGTGGTGAGAAATGATGTAGAATCGCCTCAAACAGAGGCTTCATATCCACGCCTTCATCTTCTAGTTTTTCTTTGGCAAATCCACCCATGCCTGAAGCGAATAGGTAGGGGAAGTCACACTGGTCATCATCTGCGCCAAGTTCGAGGAAAAGATCGAGTACTTTACTGACAGCAACATGGGGATCTGCAAATTCGCGATCGATCTTGTTGATTACGACCATTGGACGCAAGCCCTTTTCTAGCGCTTTTTTTAGTACAAAGCGAGTTTGGGGCATGGGCCCTTCGTTAGCATCAACGATCAGTAGGCAGCCTTCGACCATGCCAAGTACACGCTCAACTTCGCCACCAAAGTCGGCGTGTCCAGGGGTATCAACGATGTTGATTAGAGTGTCTTTGTATTTAACGGCAGTATTTTTTGAAAGGATAGTAATGCCGCGCTCACGCTCTAAGTCGTTGGAGTCCATCACACATTCGACAAGGGCTTCACCTTCACGAAAAGCGCCTGACTGTCTGAGGAGTGCGTCTACTAGAGTGGTTTTGCCGTGATCGACGTGGGCGATGATGGCGACATTGCGTATAGGGAGAGACATGGGTGATGTATCGAGTTGATCGAAAAACTTATTATTTCTTTATCTATTATGCTTGAGTTTGTCAAAAAACTTTGTATTTATGACCACTTGTAGTAATCATCAATACAAAAACAAAGGCAGCTCTTAGAGCTGCCTTTGTTTTTGTATTGATGATGAAAATTATAAAGCCTTTGCTATAGAGGACTTAACCCACTTTGTTGAAGTAAGTTAAATGAGTCTTTGAAAATCATCACTACGCCTAAACCTAGCAGAATTACTAATCCGCCTTGCATGACATTATTTTGTAATTCTTCAGGTAATGGCTTGCCGCCGCGTAAAGCTTCAATTAGCAAAAATACTAATTGACCACCATCAAGAGCTGGCAAAGGCAAGATATTAATAATTGCGAGGTTAATACTAATAATTGCAGTGAAATCAAATAATGCTGAGGCATCAGACTTAACTAGCTCAGAACCCATCGCCACGATCGCAACGGGGCCAGATAACTGAGAAGCCGTATTCTGAAAATTGGTAGCCAGTTGTTTTAGCCCTTGGACAGTCATCACTACTAAACGCTCAAAACTTTGAGTAGCATTGTCAAAGGCTTCGGCAAGGTTATTCACAGCTCGACGGTGAGGCTTGCCAGTGAAGTCAAGCCTTACGCCGATGCGTCCTTTGCCTGATTCGCCATCTGGCAAGATTGGCACTTGCAACAATTTGCCATCGCGCATTACTTGCAAATCAACATTTTGATTGGCATTTTTAGAAATCAAAGTTTGAAAGCGATCGAGCGTGGTGAGGCTAGTATCAAAGTTTGTCCCATTTGCTGAGAGGACGATATCGCCAGCTTGCAAACCAGAAATTGCTGCGGGTGCGTTTGGCTCAAGGATTTTTGTAATTCTTACCCCTGGTTGATCGACAGTGCCGATGCCAACACTTAAGGTCATTACTAATAAGACTAAGTAAGAAAAGACAAAATTGGCAATTACGCCTGCGCTGATGACGATCGCTCGATCCATAATCGGACGATTTTTCATCAAATTGGGATCGTCAGTAGGAATGTCGCTCTCTTCATCGTCATCAGGAAAACCAACATAGCCGCCAAGGGGAATTGCTCGGAGCGCATATTCTGTTTGTTTGCCTTGATATTTCCATAGCACAGGCCCAAACCCAATCGAAAATCGATTGACGTGAATGCCCTGTAAACGAGCCGCCATAAAGTGACCGAGTTCGTGTACCAAAATCAGAATCGCAAGAACGGCAATTGCAGGCAAGGCGGACATAGGCTTCGCTTTAATAGTTGAGAATTTCTTAGATTTTTAATGTTGTAAGTAATACTGACTCAGGAGTTGGACTACTCGCTGCGCGAGCAGCCCAACTTCTGGATGAGCATATTTTAGGCAATATAGTAAAGATTGCTTAGTTTGCGATCGTAGCACAACCAAAAAGTCAAATGTTTGACAAGGATTTTCTCTCGACATTTAACCCAAAGAGTGGCAAGACCCTATACGCCTCAATACTTTTTTAATTATTGGATGAGACGCATTATAAAAACTTATGTTAAGATTGATGTATAAAAGTCATGAATTATTGCAATCTTTTAAGTTTTATTAACTAAATTCTTACCTAATGCGCTGAAATGAACAACACAACTCGCATCGCCGCTTCAATTATTCGTTTAATCCTCGGTTCAGATTCTGCGCCAATCTCGTTAACTCAAGCTTCTCTTCTTTTGCTAAGGGTTGTTCTTGGGACGATGATGATCCACAACGGTTTAGATAAACTATCTGATATTTCTGGTTTTGCTGAAGCCTATGTCGAGGTGATCGGTTTGCCATTCCCGATTTTCTTTGCCTATTGTGCTGCTCTTACTGAAGTAGTTGCCTCGCCTCTACTAATCCTTGGTTTTTTAACTAGACCAGCGGCTTTGGGTTTGTTTGCAACTATGTTGGTAGCTAATTATCATCACATCTTAGTTGGTGGTTTCTCGATTCCATCTATTGAGTTATCTTCGATTTATGCTGTATCTTTTGCATTTTTCGCAGTTTATGGCGCAGGAAACTATGCGATCGATACTCTGATTGTGAAATCATTAGATAAACTTTTGTCAGTTTCTTCAAACGGCGATGCGATCGCTCAATCAGTAAGAGTGACTGTTAATAAGTAGATCCTCTCTAAAACAGAAAAAGGGGCGCTTTGCGCCCCTTTTTCTGTTTTAGAGTTCTCTATAATACAAATTCACAAAAGTGTGACAACATTTTTGTGAATTAAGAATCAAACTCAGTAAAGGTTTTAAAAACACAAAATGGCTACGCCATTTTGTGTTTTGAGATGAAGGCAAAATATGTGATGTAAAACACTTTTCTACTTGTTATTTCATTATGTCAATGTACTTAGGAATGAAAATTAATTAACCTGTGCAATTAAAACCAAAATTTGTTGGGGCGGGCGAAGCCCGCCCCAACAAATTTTGGTTTTAATTAATTTTCATTCCTTAGTAGAAATCATCCAATAGAGAGTGTGGGGCAAATCTCCACACTCTCTATTGGATGAGGTGAATGGAGTAAAGTTGTTTTCGTAAAAGCGATCGCTTTTCGGATTTGAAGGTGATTCTTGAAATTCAGGCTAAACGGTATCACTCATTACGTTTTTATGTAAAAAAAGTAGGCAAAAATATTCTTACATAGGAATTCTGAACAAACTTAAAATCAAAAAACGTAGGTATTACTTCCTACTGTTTCTCATTTGCCATGAGATTGCGTAAATATTTTCAAGATAAGCAACTAATTTAAGATGACTACGCTAGAATATGTGCGGATGAGTATTTCTAGATCGCATGTTTGTTTTCAGTATTGACAGTCGTCTTCTGTTTCATCGTGGCAGGCTTCTTTCCGAAATCTCTATCTCTACACATATCTGATTGTTGAAGCAAGTATTATGTCTATTTATGTTGGTAATCTCTCTTACGAGGTTACAGAAGATGATTTGAAAGCCGTATTTGCAGAATATGGCAAAATCACCCGCGTTCATCTACCGATTGATCGCGAGTCAGGTCGTCCACGCGGTTTCGCTTTCGTTGAAATGACCGATGAAAAGGAAGAAGATGCTGCGATCGAAGCATTAGACGAGGCCGAATGGATGGGTCGTGCCCTCAAGGTGAATAAGGCTAAGCCCCGCGAAAGCTCTGACTCCTTTGGTGGTGGAAGAGGCGGCTTTAAAGGCGGCGGTGGTCGTCCATCTGGCGGCGGCGGCGGTCGTCGTTACTAAATAAAAAGAAGGGGCGCTTAGCACCCCTTCTTTTTTTACCTAAAAGGGGACGCTTTGCGTCCCCTTTTAGGTTTTTAAATTGATAGCACGCCGTAAGGCGGAGCCATCGCCAATAATTCCTAAATTTTGAATAATTTGATGCTTTCGGGCTTCTTCAAGTTTGTTGAGGTCGTTGTAATTGACCCATGCAATACAGTCTACTGGACAGGTATCGATCGCCTCTTGTACTAGATCTTCTTCATCCCCATCTTGGGCGATTACCCTAGCACGTCCATAGTTTTCTTCTAAAAAAAAAGTACTGCTTGCCGTATGAGCACAGTGACCACAACCAATACATACCGTTTCGTCAACAAACACAGCGTTTTGGCGCAATTCTCCACCAAGTTCAGGTTCAAAGCCTGAGCGATCGCTCATCTCAGGCTCTGAACTTGGTGGTGTTGTATGTACCGACAAGTTATCCATTCCAACGCTGTAAAACTAGGCGGACTGAGCCATCTTCACGCACTTGCTTTTCGGATAGTGCAAATCCCTGTTCGCTAGATTCACCCATGACTGTGGCGATCGCATAGCCTTGAGTGACCTTTCTTAAGAAACTCTCTACAGTCCAAGGCTGTTGCCAAAATTGCATGTCAGCAACTAGAGCATATTCGGAGCCATTCCACTGAAAGCCGACATCATAACCATTGTCTTGCTCAATTACTACTTCAGCCGATGTCGTCGTGCCTTCATGTCCGCGCATGGGCGAAGCACCAGATTTCCAGTTGACTCCTAAGTCAGTTAGAGCCTTTTGTAAAGGCTCTAGGCTGCGGATTTGGGTTTTTACTTGGCTAAAATGTGACATAGGTTTATCCTGACTTCGATCTAAATGGCTAATGGGCGAAAACTATAACTTTTTTATTTTATATATCTGCGGAAACTAAGGATTTTATATGTGTTACTACCATTGGCTGAAGCTAGAAGCATCAGGGTCTGTCAGGCGATCAAGTTGCTGAGCCGACTGAGAGTTTAGCTGCTGTTGGGCAAAATTTTCGGAAGTTAACTCTCGATGAGCAACTATGCCTAGCTTTGCTTCGATCGCAGCGGTTACCTCAGCACAACTAGAACCGATGATGCCTGTTACACGCTCTTCGACTCGTCCATCTGGGTAAATAATGAATTCCAGAGTTTCCATGCTGGCTCTAGCTATTAAGTTAATAGACAGTTTGACGCAAAGTTCCTATAAACGTCAAGAAGTTAGATGGCAGAATCAAAATGTTTTTCTTATATTAATTATATAGCGATCGCAATGACTAGTAGGCGATCGCAGGATTTGATGATTTCATTAAATTTATTTTGATTTTTGGGGCTGTACCTTGATTTGCGGTGTTCCTAAAAAGGAAATGATTTATATAGTAAGCATAGGTGCGGCTTCGCGCCGTCTATGTTACCTCTTTAGCACTAATACCAATTCACAAAAGTGTGACAACCCTGCTGTGAATTAAAAACCAAACCCTGTCAGGGTTTTAAAAACACAAATGGCTGCGCCACTTTGTGTTTTGGTATAACCTCTTTGGGGGTTTGCCTAGCTACGATTAAACTACCACCATAAGCCGATTAGGGCGAGATTAACTTCGGTGTAACTTGTGCCTTCAATTGGTTGGACTTGGTGCTGACTAGCGAGAATCTCCCGTAGAGCTTCCAATTCGATATTATTTTGCGCGATCGCCTTATTTAGCTTGTCCTTAATTGGCTTCAGAACTAACCGAATCTGCATGGCGCGAATCGAGTCAGGAGCGCGATCTTCGACGAGGACATGACTTTGTAGCAAATTAATCGATTTGAGATTTTGTTGCATAGCGATCGCGGTGATTTCTTTGCTCACTTCATCCACAAATTGACGATTCACATATTTCAATACCACAGGCTCTAGCAAAAACATCACCTCATCCTGTTCTGAGACTTTCTCAATTAGCGATCGCCAGCGCAATGACTCCAGAGCATTGATTAATTCTGAGCCAGAGGTTTGCAAGTTCATCTCCGATCTCAAGGTTGAGAGTGATATTGGACGATGCTTGATTGCCAGCCAATACAGCACATCTTTTTCTAGTTTTGAGAGCCGCTCAAACTGTTGATAGAGAAGAGTGCGTAACACATCTCCAAGCGCAAGGGCAGTCTGTTTGAGAAACTCCGAAACATTGCCATTAAATAATTCCTGAATCGTCCCTGCCACAATCCTTAAAGCTGAAGGATTGCCACGATATTGTTGTACTAAAGCCTCTAAACCATTCTCAGTTCCTTTAAAACCTCGCGCTCTTAATAATTCAAAAGCATCTTGCCTCTGTAATCCATTCACTTTGAAATAGCGAATCGGCTGATCTTCACCTTGATGCATCGATATTTCTTTCGGCTGTTCCCGCCCAATCAAAATCACCGAGCTTTGATGTCGTTCTGACCCAATACGCTGCAATAATTCCGCATGGGCTTCGCAACCTTGGCGATAGACTCCGACTAATTCTCCATCTTGGAGCGTCGCCTCAAAATCATCTAGCACAACTAAACAACGCTTTTGGCGCAAAATTTCTAACAGATCAGAAATGCCACAACCAGTTTGCTGTGAACTATTGAGAAATTGCAACAGATCGGCGATTAACTGCGTAGTAGGTTGTGCGCCCCGTAGCGATCGCCAAATAAAGCAATCAAACTGCGATTGCACATTTTCAACTAGTTTTACTGCCAGTGCCGTCTTACCGATGCCGCCCATACCGCAAATTGCCAAGAGATGACAGCGATCGCGTACAACACATTGCTCCAGCTTGGCTAACTCCTCTGTGCGCCCATAAAAAGTTTGGATATTTGGAGCCTCGCCCCAATCTGCCAAATTTGCCCCAGCATTATCTGAAGAGTTAGTAGCTGGATTATGCAAGCTTTGGCGTTGTACCTTATAGCCTTTAGCCTCTAACCATTCAGGCACTTTTTCCCAGCGCAGAGTATTGATCGGCTGATCCGCGATCGCCTCAAGCGATCGATACAACCCTTTATTTAACTCAACCCGCAAAGCCCCTGAAGTCCAAGTCAGCTTAAACGCAAGCTGTCCTGGGCGATAACGACATAGCAAACCACGCAAGCAAGCCTTTTCAAATGGCTTAATTTCTTTGCCACTAGAAGCTTGTAAATCCGCATAAAGCCGATTTAAATCCCAGTTTTGGGCGGCTTCGGGGAACAGCCCTTCAATGTGATCATTGTCAGATAACATGACAGGATATGGCGGCGAGCGATCGCATAGATGGTTGTCGAAAATATCGATTATTTATTTATCGATTAATCTGAATCGTAACAAAAAAAGGGCGATCGCTAGAGATAATGCTTGAAGTGGCGGATTGTTTCAGTCGCAGATCCATATAAAATCATGCATATGCAAATGTCGGGTAAAGCCAGTAATGTTAAGTAAGCTACAACAACTAGGAATAAACATAGATGGCCGTTATGCCAGCGATACAGAATTGCAGTTTATGGATACCTATATCAGCTCTTTTGACTCACGGGTTGAGGCTTATCAACGCATCAAAGAAGTAGAGAAAGAGATCGTCGAAACTGTTTTACAAAAACTGCGCACATCCTATCCCAAATTGCTTTTACCGAAGGGTGAGGACTTGCAAGGTAAATGGAAGCAAGACACCTTAAGGGTTTTACGTCATTCAGCAATGACCGTTTTGTTGGATGATCCAGAGCTTTTACGCCAGCAGTTCTTGTATTGGTTCCAGACGATCATGCAAGCCTTTGGAGCGCAGGAAGTTTGTAATATCACTTATTTGATAATGCAAGATGTGGTCAAAGAGATGTTGCCCAAAAATGTTGCCGATTTATTATGTCCAATTTTGGAGATAAATCGTGATTTACTGGGAGTTCAGCCCAAAAATTCATAAAAAAGATGGAGATAAGAATTATCTCCATCTTTTGTGGTTTTTTACATTGCTATACAATAAATTTACAAAAAATTGCAGCCTAAGTGTGAGGAGTTAGAGCTTACCTAGCTCATTAGTAATTATGGGGAAATTTAATTCTGTCTCTTGGCGAGCGCGCCTCCGTTTTCTAGTTTTAATGTTCTTAGGAATAACGATCTCAATGATGATCAATTTTCCTTTTTGGGCTATAGCTCAGACTCCTAACAGTGATACTGCTAGCAACACCATTAATCAATCCCCCGCTCCTGATCAAATTGATAAATCAGCGCCACCGAATCTACCAATAATCAGACCATCTAATGGTCATGAATTACGTGGCATCTGGCTTACTAATGTCGATAGTGATGTTTTATTTTCAGCCCAGAGCCTTGAAAAGGCGATTAAAAGATTAAAGCGTTTAAAATTTAATACCCTATATCCAACGGTTTGGAATCGGGGATATACTCTCTACCCTAGTAAAGTTGCCGAAGCTAGTTTTGGTGTGCCTGTTTATCCAATCCCTGAACTTCAAGAGCGAGATATGCTTGCCGAAGCAATCAAGTTTGGACATGAGCAAGATTTTGCGGTAATTCCTTGGTTTGAATATGGCTTAATGACTGAGGAAGACTCAGAGTTAATGCGCCAACATCCTGACTGGATCACCCAGCGTAAAGATGGTTCCCATCTTTTCTTGCATGGCGAAAGAGATCAACATCGCCTTGCTTGGCTCAACCCCGCACGCCCTGAAGTCCAGAAATTACTTACAGATTTAATCTTGGAAGTTGTTGCCAAATATGATATTGACGGTATTCAGCTTGATGATCATTTTGGGATGCCCATAGAACTTGGCTATGACGATTACACGATCGCTTTGTATAAAAAAGATCACTTCGGGAGATTACCCCCAGAGGATATTAATGATCCTTCATGGATGCAATGGCGGGCTAAATTCGTCAGCAATTTAATGAAAAAGATCTCTAAAGCTGTTAGGGCGATTAAACCTAACTGCTTAATTTCTCTTTCCCCTAATCCTAAAGATTTTTCCTACAAGAAATATTTGCAAGATTGGTATAGCTGGGTTTATCTCAAATATATTGATGAATTAATTGTGCAGGTATATCGTGATGATATTGACAACTTTAAACGGGAATTAGAACGTCCAGAGTTGCAGGAGATTCGCCTAAAAATCCCTGTAGCGGTGGGTATTTTGACGGGTTTAAGAGTCCAAAATATTGATATGAGGCAAATTAAAGGTCAAGTCAAAATCGTGCGTGAACTTACCCTTGATGGCTTCTCATTCTTCTTTTACGAAACATTAGGTAATCGTGATGCTTCCTTTGAGACGCTCCTTTTTTCACCTGCGCCTCGTCCAGATTTAAGAAATATTGCTTTCAGTTAAAAATAAAAGCGGTGCAAAGCACCGCTTTTATTTTTAAGAGAGTTTGATACAGGTGAAAACTATAGAACAAAAAAAGTTTTAATCTTTTCAATAAATAGATTTGGACTCTCGAAATGTATATTGTGACCACAGCTAGGTATAACTTCTAGCTGTGAGAACTTGCATAGCTTTTGCATCTGTCGATTTATTTGCACAAACTTAGGATCTAACTCACCTGCAATTAACAACAACGGAATCTCATTCTCAGAGAGCTTTTCCCATAATGATGGTTGCATTCCTGTACTGAGATTGCGTAAGGATCTACTTAACTGCGCAGGAGAGTTGTTTAACCTTTGCTCTAGCATCTGCGCAAAATGTGGATGCGATCGCAAGTTGGCAAAAATCGACTGCTGATACCAATTTTCCAGAAATAATCGAAAATCACCAGTTTCTAGCTTTGTGGCAATTTGTAGATCCTTGGCTAGGCGATCGCTTCTTACCTCGGCTGATGACAATCCTGCGGATGCAGATTCGAGTACAACCCGATGAAAATATTGCGGGAAATGGATTGTTAAATATAAAGCTAATCTCCCACCCATAGAGTAACCAACTAGAAAACAGCAATCCACACGAAGTAAATCCAAAAATTTGATGACAAAGTATGCGCTGGACTGTATTGTGTAGAAGACATCTTGATCAGTTCTTTGATCTATAGCACTAGTCTGACCATGCCCCAGCAAATCGATCGCCACACAGTGAAATTGTTTCGACAAAACTGCGATCGCTTGTTTAAACTCAAAACGATTTCCCATAAATCCATGCAAAAACAAAATTGTGGGATGGTTGGAGTCGCCCTCTGAGCAGTAGCTAAAACAATAATTATCAATTTGCACCTTGAGTACCATATCCAAATAATGCGATCGAGACCATGAACGAACAGGAAATTCTGAAAGAAATTGAGAACGCCAGAGATGCCGAAGCAACATCTCTTTATCTTAGTGAGCTACAGATGGTGACAGTTCCTGAAGAGATTGGCAAGCTGAAATATCTAGTATGGCTGTATCTCAGCGAGAATGAATTGACCTCTCTACCAGAGGCGATCGCGAATTTGCAAAAACTAACTTGGCTCCATCTCGAATCCAACCAACTGCCGAAAATTCCTGATGCAGTCATGAAGCTAAAAAATCTTACAGTACTAAATTTAGCTGAAAATCGTATTTCCAGTTTGCCATCGGATCTCGGCAAATTATCAAATTTGGCAAGATTAGCTGTTAACGATAATTCTTTAAGAGAGTTGCCCCCTGAGATTGGATTTCTCAAGTTTTTAACATGGCTTGATTTGAGTGAAAATAAGATTGAAAGACTACCTTCAGAAATTGTCAATCTTACCAATTTAACTGAGTTAGATTTACGAAAAAATCATCTAACTACTTTGCCAGAGGAAATTGGCAATCTTACAGCACTTACAGATCTATATCTTGGCAACAATCAACTGACTTGTCTGCCATCTGCCATTGGTAATCTCAGAAAAATTACAGAACTAGATTTGTCTTATAATCAGCTAACGGCGCTACCCCGTGAAATTGCAAATCTTAAGCATCTTGTGCGCCTAGATCTAAGAGGTAACTCTATTGATGCAGCCTCTTTAAATAATTTAAAACATGGCATAGTTTTAATCTGAAACCCCAAAAGCTGTACAGTCTGCGTAGCAGACTGTACAGCTTTTGGGGTTTTTAAATTATGCCGAGGTGCTTAGGCGGTGTAAATCCATGTCTATGATTAATGACAAAAGAAAAGCAGCGCCAAGCGCTGCTTTTCTTTTGTCATTAATGATGTGATATCTGAAGAGAACAAAGAAATACTCGTTTATATCAATGTATTGTCAATAGCTTCGATGATTCTCTCAGATTGATTTTGATAATTCCCTAAACTTATTTCTTACTTTCAATGTTTTGAAATAGTATTTTTAGCTAATACTTCTAGCTAGTGTGAGCAATGTATATAGACTGCCAAGAGAAAAATTACCAGACAATAAGTTAATAAGCCAATTAACTTGCCTATTAATTTACTAAATTAATGAGCGATCGCAGCTTCGCGAACAGGAATGACTGTTACTGACTTGACATCCTTACTCTTGTTGCGAGTGTCGTTAATGCTAACAACTGTATAGGTTTTAGTATTATCTGCACGAAATACATCACCCACAGAGAGCGGCTTGTTGTAGTTCAATGCACCAATAAAGCGTTGGTGAAGATCTGTCATTAAGTACTGCATAAACTCCTCGTTTAATATTGAAAGACTGAAAACGCGATCGCAACATATGTTTTACATATATTGCTGCTGCCATCTGTATACCACTGTTTACGCGATTGGTATATAACATTTCTTATATTTTTTTGTAACTTCGTCACTTTTTATCAAACACTTAGAGGAGTGCTGTAAATAATTAAGTACCTCAGCATAATTAAAAACCAAAAGCCAAAAACTGTACCGCCCGCGCAGCGGGCGGTACAGTTTTTAGGATTTTATATTTAATTGTGCTTAGCTACTTAAGAAGTGCCAATGTCCCAAAGTGTAACTCTTCTATGACTTCATCGCCTGCGACTGAACTTGATCCTGATTATGCATTAAGCGCCTATGACTATGAATTGCCAAGCGATCGCATAGCTCAAGATCCAGTTACGCCAAGGGATACTTCGCGGCTTTTGGTAATTGAAAGCGATCGCAATTTACGGCATCAGCACTTTTATGATTTGCCAGATTTTTTGAAGGCAGGAGATTTGCTTGTTTTTAATAACACCAAAGTCATTCCTGCGAGAATGTATGGGCGTAAGCAATCGGGTGTGCCTGTCGAGATTTTGCTGATGGAACCAGTTGGACCTGATCGATGGTTGGCATTGGTTAAGCCTGGTAAGCGCTTGCCGATTGGTAGCACGATCATCTTTTCGGATAATGTCAAAGCGACGGTCGAAGGGATTGAGACAACCACCAGAGCAAGAGAATTGCAATTTTATATTCCTGCTGGTGCTGACCTTGACAAAATTATCGATCAACTAGGTACAGTGCCTTTGCCGCCCTACGTCACCGATTCCCATGCTGATCCTGATCGCTATCAGACGATTTACGCTGAGATCTCAGGGGCGATCGCTGCACCTACAGCAGGTTTACATTTTACCGAGTCGCTATTTGAAAAGCTGGCGGCTAAGGGTATTGGTAAAGCATTTGTGACTTTACATGTGGGAATCGGTACATTTCGCCCTGTAGAGACGGAGGACATCACTCAGCATGTGATGCATAACGAGTGGTGTGAAGTGCCTGAGGAGACGATCGCTAAAATCAAAGAAACCAAAGCAAACGGCGGGCGTGTGATCGGTGTTGGTAGTACGGTGGCGCGATCGCTGGAAAATTCAAATTTTCAGGCTTTTAGGGGTAAAACGAATTTGATGATTTATTCTGGATATGAGTGGCGAGTTTTAGATGGAATGGTGACTAATTTTCATTTACCCAAGTCAACTTTGCTAATGATGATGTCATCATTTTTGGGTGAAAATGGGCGCGAATTTTTAATGTCGGTATATCAAGAAGCGATCGCTAAAGAATATCGTTTTTATTCCTTTGGTGATGCCATGTTGATGCTGCGATAAAAAGCATAAGGTTGCGCCCCGCAGGGGCGCAACCTTATGCTTTTTACAAGTACGTCGCATAATTAATTTCGGATGGTGCGATCGCGAGTAGCATTTTTTGCGTAATGCTAATTAGTAATAATCGCTTGATCGCAATTTCATGAGGTACTCCAAAAATTCGACAGCGATCGTAAAAATGCAAAAAAGCTTCAGCTAGCGATCGCGATAATTTCTGTTTCTTCTGTCTATTTAAAGGCGAGTCATTCTCATCTGCTAAATAATCTGCGATCGCCAAACTTCGCATTAACAAACTAATTTCCACAGGTTCTAAATCAGCAATTAAATGTAGGGGCAATTCATGAATTGCCCCTACATTTAATTGCTGCGCCAAACGCATAAGTGCACAGCATCGGGTATAGACATATTGTTCAGTTGAATCCCCTATAGGAATTAGAACAATTTCGCATTTTTGCCAGAATCCATCACAGTTCGTAATTCCTTCTATTCGCAAATTCTCCAGAAACAATAAAATTTCAGCGATATATTGCTCACTAAAAACTATATTTAACCAACCTTTGCCAAATGCTCTGATTTGCGATTGAGCAGATATTTCTGGATTTTGTGCGCAAGTTTGCGCGATCGCATCAGCTATCTGTATAGGATTTCTCTGTAAGCGATTGGCGATCGACAACGCGATTGCCGATGTGTAATGGGCATCATATTTTGGATAGCAAATCTCCAGCCCAATTTCTCTAGGATCTAGCAAAAGCTGAAATTCTGAATTAATGGCTATAGCGATCGCAATTTGGATAGTTCGAGATGGAGAAATAAACTTCACAATTAGCTACTTAGTACGCGGCAACCGAAGAACGTTTTGTTTTTTAGAAATGGGACTGAGTAACTGATTGAGTGCTCTTAGTTGCTCAGGCGTTCCCATTGAAATTAAAACATCACCTTGCAAAATCTCAGTATTGCCATCGGGCCCCGCAATTACATCGCCATCAGCCCGACGAATTGCTAATACTAAAGCTCCAGTCTGCGATCTCAAACTTGCCTTTTTCAAAGAGACTCCGACATAGTTAGAGTCATCAATGCGATATTCCTCAATATAAAATGAGCGATTTGCCCCAGCGATAATGCCATCGACAAAATCCATCACCTGCGGACGTAAAGCCACTGCCGCCATACGTTTTCCGCCAGTAATATATGGCGAAATTACTTCATCTGCTCCACCGCGCCGTAACTTTTGCATCGACTCTTCAGTACTGGCTCTAGCGATCGCCCTAATTTCAGGATTTAAGGTTTTTGCCGATAATACCGTATAGAGATTTTCAGCATCCGATGGCAGAGCTGCCACAATACAAACAGATCGTTCAATCCCCGCAAGAAGTAATGTGTTGTCGAGAGCCGCATCTCCCAGTAAAGATGGATATCCAGCTAGCTCGGCTTGCTCGATCGCCATGGGATCGCTATCAATTACCACAAATTGAATACTCCCCTCAGCCGCGAATTCTGCTGTAACCTGTCGCCCCGTTCGACCAAAGCCACAAACTATATAGTGTTTGTCTAATGCATCCATAACCCTTTTCTGTCGCCTCGCTTGAAAAATATTATAGATATGACCATTAGCGATCGCTGCTGTAAATTGAGCGGCGATATAACTAATGCTTAAAACTCCCATTACGATTAGAGTAAGCGTAAAAATTCGTCCCTCGAAATGTAGCGGATTAGTTTCGCCATAACCAATCGTGGCAAGGGTAATAATTGTCATATAGAGGGAATCAAACCAACTCCATCCTTCGATGAATCGATATCCCAATGTGCCAATAGCGGTTAGACCGACTAAAATTCCGACATTAGCAAGTAAAGTACGCTGATATTGAAGCAACTCACGCTGTAGATAAATTGGTTGCAATTGTTGGTAGTTAAGCGAACTTTTAGAAGTCATAAATGTCAGTGCAGTTATAATCTTTCAGTAATTTAACCAAGAACTTCTATAAAAGAATGTTAAGCTGCTTATAGATATAGCTTTAGCTTTTAGGCATTTTTAGTAAGATTGTTCATTGCTTCGGTCTAGTTTTTTGCAAATAAATGCTGTCACTCATGGGACAAGTATGACATCAGAGCCACCTTCAGAAAATACACAAATCAATCGTGTTGTAACTTCTCCCTATCGTTCGGCAGTCGATATTAATGACGATAATTTAGAGAAGTTTCATGCTTGGACTGGGTATAACACCCATACAGACATGAGTAGTAATACGAAATTTCAAATGCGTGACTTTCATATCGATTTAGGTATGGCTGTGATCGGTTTTGGTGTTTTGTGCGGCTGGGAGGTGCGATCGCGCAAAATTGATTTCAAAGGTAAAACTCACATTATTTATGAGTTAAGGGGAGAAAACGAGCCACAAGTTGTACCGATGTTGCGCCAAAACTGTAGTGATGAAATGGCAACATTTCTGCATAGCCGCCTAATTAGAACTTTAGATTTTTTACGCTCCTGCTCAAAATTTTCTGGTGTTCCTCATGTTCACATCATCTCGATCCGTAATCACTATGTCATGAGTGCGGTATGGCGACCATACCAAAATAAAATTTGGATGGTTCCCATTGATCAAATTGAAGGTTTGTCTTTTTCTAATCATTTAATTTAAGTGAAGGCAAATCTTCACGCCGCCTTCACTTAGTGGATTTTAATATGTCTATTCGGATCAACGGCGCAGGTGCGCTCAAAACTTCAACTGATCTATCAATTCGACCAACCGCTAGTAAGGTTAGAGCCGCAGTTTTTAATATTTTGCAAACTCGTATCAAAGGCGCAAATTGGCTAGATATCTGTGCTGGGTCAGGCGCTATGGGGGCAGAGGCTCTAGTAAGGGGTGCAGCTAATATCGTAGGCATTGATTCGTCAGCGATCGCCTGTCAGATTGTGCGCGAAAACTGGCAGAAATTTGCGAAGTCAGAGCAAAAATTTGAAATTATTAAAGGCGATGCGTTCAAGACATTGCGGAAATTACAACCCAAATATTTTAATTTAGTTTATTTTGATCCGCCTTACCAAAGCGAGCTATACCTACCTGTGCTTAAAGCGTTATCGCCATTGCTTGCTGATGGAGCGCTAGTAATTGCCGAATGCGATCGCTTACGTCCGCTTCCTGATGTGATGGGCGATCTCATCTGTTGCGATCGCCGCCAATATGGACAAACTGCCCTAGTCTTTTACGAAAAAGAATAGGGTCAACTCTAGGTATGATGACGCTCTGAATAAATCATCATAAAATAAATTTGGAATCTAGAGCTTGCGCCTCCCGCCTAGCGGGAGGCGCAAGCTCTAGATTCTATGATATTTCCAAAAAAGAGTCACCGCCGTGCTAACCACAGAAAATCCTGAAACTCGCGATCGTCCCCAAGATCTAATGCAAAGTACTTCACAAACTTGGACATGGCGTGGACATCAAATCAAATATTCAGTCACGGGTACAGGTACGCCTCTCGTCCTAATTCATGGTTTTGGCGCATCGATCGGTCATTGGAAAAAGAATATTCCTGCATTTGCTGAGGCTGGCTATCAAGTATTTGCGATCGACTTGCTCGGCTTTGGCGGTTCGGCGAAACCCGCTTTAGGTTACTCGTTAGAGCTTTGGGAAGAACTGCTCAAGGATTTTCATCAAGAATTTGTGCAGCAACCAGCTATATTTATCGGCAATTCCATCGGTGCTTTGCTAGCGTTGATGGTGGTAACTAGTAGTCCTGAAATTGCGATCGGAGCAGTCTTACTCAATGCCGCAGGTGGCTTAAATCATCGTCCTGAAGAGTTGAATTTGCCATTACGATTGGTGATGGGTGCTTTTGCAAAATTGGTAAGCTCTGAGGTGACTGGTAAGTTTGTCTTCAACCAAGTTCGCCAAAAGCGCAATATTCGGAATTCTCTACGTCAGGTTTATCGCAATCATCAAGCGATCGATGATGAGTTGGTGGATATGCTCTATCAACCATCCTGTGATGAAGGTGCACAAAAGGTTTTTGCTTCAATTTTGACGGCTCCTGCTGGCCCCCGCACTGCCGATTTATTGGCTAAGTTAGAGAAGCCTCTATTAGTTCTTTGGGGTGATGCTGATCCTTGGACTCCAATTAATGGAGCGAAGGTTTATGAAGAAGCAGGTAAGAATAAGGATATTCAATTAATTCCCATTCCCAATACGGGGCATTGCCCCCACGATGATCGCCCTGAGATTGTGAATGCTCTGGTCATTCACTGGCTACAAAAGTTGGTTAGATAATCTCTAAATATTAAGGTTGAAGAGAACTAGCTAATGCGATCGCTACAGCACAAGCCTTTAACTCTAGTTGTTTGGAATAGCGATCAGACTGCTTATCGTTTAGGTTAGTTGACCTTACAGGATGGGTGATTTTAGTATTCAAACATCTGTTTACCGACTATCCAGAAGCCTAAATACCTGAATCATGGCTAAATTTAATTGTTGAACATGTTTGCTGCTTAATTTGCCTAGTCGTCTTAAAATCAGCGATCGCTCAATTGTAACAATTCTAGTAACTCTCACTTTGGATACAACTTTTAAGCCTGTATTACTAAATTCCGTATCAGATGGATGGATTATAAATTCGCCTTCACTTAAATTCTCTATACTTTGTGATGAGATAAAACAAAGAGTAACGTCATTGCTCGAAGATGTAGACCATAGGACAACCGCAGGTCTCAGCTTATTTTGACTGAGATCTGTAAATGGGAATGGAACCAAGACAATATCACCCTTATTCACTAGACTGGTTCTCCATCCATAAGGGTATATAAGTCTGGCTCATCATCAAGAAATTTTAATGCGCCACCAGCTTGAGCTAACTGAGCTAGTTCGCGGGTAGATGGCTCAAACAAGGAATAAAACAATCTTTCGGTTAAAAGGTCTTGTTCTTCTTTGGTTAGAGATAAGACTATTTGCACGATTGAATCAACTAGTTTTGTATTCATATTCTCTTTCGATCTAACTTTACTTTAGAATTTATCGTTTTTGGGTGAAGATTCACACATCGCATTGCGTAAAAGCATATAGTTCTTGCTCACTTGTATCGTGCTGGGATGATTAGATCCAAAGGTTTGTTCAAGAATCTGGATCGATCTTACATAGAACTGTTCTGCCTTGCCGTAGTTTCCTTGAAATCTATGACATAGTGCTAAATTGTTCATGCTTATTGCAATTTCAGGGTGATCTCCTTGATATGTAAGTTTTTTAATTTCGAGTGCTCGAACATATAGAGGTTCTGACTCACTATACTTTTTCTGCAAATCGTAAAGTGATGCCAGATTGTTTAGACTATTAGCAAAGGTAAGATGTTTTTCCCCTAGCTGTCGTCTCAAAATCTCAATTGATTGAAAGAAGAGTGGTTCTGCCTCGTTGTACTTCCCTTGATCTTTATAAAGTAATGCCAAATTATTTAGACTAGTAGCGACAAGCAAATTGTCTACTCCTAGTCTCAGTTTCCTGATTGAGAGTGATTTTACAAATAGCGGTTCTGCTTTGCTATATTTCTTTTGAGTTTGATAAAGTTCTGCCAAATTATTAAGAACAATAGCAACATTAAGATGATCTGCACCAAGTTCTTTTTCATAAATTGAAAGAGATTTTACAAAAAGAGGTTGTGCCTCGTTGTACCTTCCTTGCGTATGGTATAGTTCTGCCAAATTATTAAAACTGTCTGCGATAGTTAGATGGTCTACGCCAAATTGTCTTGTATAAATTTCGATTGATCGCAAATAGAACAATTCTGCGTCTCTATACTTCACCTGCGATTCGTACAGTAATCCTAGATTGTTAAGGCTGGTTGCAACATCGGGATGATATGCTCCTAGTCTTTTTTCCCGAATCAATAGAGCATGAACAAAGAGTGGTTCTGCTTCTCCGTACTTACCTTGCGATTGATATAGTCCTGCCAAGCCATTCAAGCAGATAGCAAGTTGCGGATCTTCCTTGTTATTTTGAAGAGAGATGATTTGTTTAAGTTGGGGTTCGAGTCGTTTGAAAATTGCGAGAGTTGTATATAACTCGATAATTTTTGCTACATCGACAAAGACAGCGATAAAAGAAGACAAAATTTGGCTTCGATCACTATGTTTATTTAGTTGTGAAGCAAAATAGTCTCGTAGGAGAGAATGTAGAACGAAAAGACCTGACTCTGTTTTCTTGACTAAATGTAGTTTCAGTAAGGATTTTAACCAGCGATCTTTTAGATTATCAGGATTAAATGCTTCTCCTTGCGACTTAACATATATGCCTTCCACATGACTCCAATCTATCGGAGCCGATGCAAATGCCCCTAATACACAGGCGAGATATTGCGCTTCTGGTTTCAACTCCTCCCAACTCAAGTCAAACGCAGCCATCACACCTCTTTCCGCACTTATCCCCATCGGCATATCTTCAGGCGAAAGAGAAGCGTGATTTACCTTTTCCTGTAACTTGCCCCGCATCGCAGCCAGCGACAATTCAGTATTATCATCATCTATCAGATAATAGCCCACCAGTTCCAACGCCAAAGGCAAATACCCCAAATCCTCACAAAGCAAATCGGCTTGCTCGCGTTCCTGTTCTACCCGCGCCGCCCCAATAATTGAAGCCAAAAATCCCCTTGCAGGATCAGGCAATAACTCCTGTAGTTCTAACTTTTGAATAGCGCTGTCTGGGCTTTCCCGCGAAGTCATCAATAGGCGCAACGATGTCAAATCTGAGGTTGGCAAATAGGGTTTCACATTCTCCGCCAACTTAGACACATCATCTAAAATCAACAATGACTTTACATTTTGACGTTTCCATACATCCCAACAAGCCTTAACTTGCTGCTTCAGTGTCAAATTTTTGGGCAACGGACTCTTAAACCGCCACTCAGTCAAAGTGACAATTTCCGCCGCTAAATTTTGGCGATCTCGCACATCTACATAAAACACCCCACCCGCAAATAACTCGCGACATTCCGCACTACCCGCATAATCCCGTACAAGTTCTGTCTTACCCGCACCGCCCATACCCGCTACCACGCAGACATTTTTTCCACCTTGCAACAACTCATGCAATTGCTTGAGATCGTCCGCTCGTCCAAACAACCCACCATCACGCACATATGGTGGCGCAAAGGGATTAGCTTCTAGTTGTGGTGTGCTACTAGCAACATTCAGGTTGTTAATAGTTACGCTGCTACCCGACTGAGCCAACACTCCTATATTTTCAGCTACTTTATTTGGGTTGTTCTCGATTTCCTGCGTGATGGTTGCATTAATATCACCACCAGCTACAGGATTTTCTAAAGCAGTTTGTATGTTTTGTGCTATTTTGACACCAGATTTTGCAGAATTATGATCTTCTGGAAGAACTACTTTTTTAGGCGACCTACTGCCTCCTTTTTTATCCAACGGCTAAAGGTCGGAAAATATTTCTTAACTGTATTCTCTGTATCCAGTTCTGTCTCAAAGACCAACGATACAAAAGGTGGTAAAAGTGAAATTGCCCCCTTCAACTTTGCCGCTGCCGTTTTATCTTGTTCGTTAATCTTCGTTAGGATTTGTTGTAATAATGCCAAAACTTCTGCTGAAGCATCATCAGGAGGATTAGTCGCTGTTGCCACAAGTTCGGCTACGATGCTCTCAGCTTCATCATTAGCGATCTCTGAATCTGACGTAACCTCAGCAATCAGATTCCACTTTTCCTGATCAAAGTCACGAAGTTCCTCACGTAATTTACTAATTACTTGCTTAATTCTTGGCTTGTCAAGTCTTTCAGCTAGTACCAGCGCTTCCTGCGCCCCCGCTATTTGTTCACTTAACCTATCTATGTTTTTCTCAAGTATCTCAAGCTCTTTAGTAGACATACAAATTCACTAATTTATTTAGTTAAGGTTTAATTAATTATGGCAAATCTCACACAAAAAATTAAGATATTCCAGTTGTAACGTTATTTTGTGAATCGAGGATTTGAGTGATCGCTCATTCACCATCTGCTAGAATCAATGCGATCGCCTGATCATCCAAAACATTCTCATCCATAAACCTCTGTAAATCCTACTTTGGAATCAAAAAATTTGCGGCAAACTTATCAGCATCCTGCTCCATTGGATCATTGGGATCATAATCCTGTTTCTCATCCGTCTCAATAAACACATCGCGTTTTTTCTCCTGAAGCACATGACCCGCCTCATGAAAGAACGTAAACCAAAAGCGATCATCCCGTTTGTAGCGCAAACTGAGTTGAATCATCGCCTTACTAGGAGTCAGCCAACGAGTCACACCACTAGCCCTCACCCCTTTGAGGGATGGGACTAAAGCGATCGCTACGCCAGCCGAGGCGCATAACTGCTGCACCTGAGCAATCACTTCCTTGGGATGCTGCACAGTCAAACTACGGATTTCCTGCAATACCTGCTTAAACTTTTCTGTTTGATAAGGAGCGCACTCAATCTTTTGAGCATCAAGTTCACCCTTTCTCAACCAAGCATTTGTGGCAATGCGGTTATCCTCAAACTTGACAGACTTACGGAAAGCAAGCGATCGTGAATTCCAGTAGGTATCCCACTGCTCAGGGGAAACCACACCAAAAAAATTCAAGACAATCTGTAACTGCTCAACCTTCTCTTTTCGTTTTTCGATCCAATTGAGTTTTACCATTTCATTGACAGGAACGCGATCGAGCCAAGCAATCTGTTCTTGCAAATGCTCCTGCTCCTGCTGACGTGCCAAGAACTCACGATAGTGCTGCTCTCGACTGTTCCAGAAATTAGCAGGAATGCCTAAAACGCGCTCTAACTGCAAAGCTGTATCATGGGTAATCGCAGCTTTCCCATTAATAATTTCATTGATCGTCTTTTTCGGTCTACCAGTGCGATCGGCTAAATCGGCTTGACTCATGCCACGATCTTCTAATAGCTCTATTAATGTTTCACCTGGGGGAGAAACATAATCTGGTAAATATTGATTTTTAGGTTGATTTTTAATCGTGCTAATCATGGGTGTCCTCTATTCCAATAATTGTTACCGATGAAACCTTCGTCCAGTCAAGTCCACCATCAGGCTTTTGAGGCAATGGATCGTGAAATGGCTCAAAGATAAGTCGATAAGGATGATCGAGATCGAGCGACAATTGCCCCGAACGGTCATAAAGTAACTCATGACAACGCCCTGGAAAGCTTCGCATATCTTCCAGTACCGCAACGGCTCGAAGATCATCAAGTCGGCCGCGAATGCGTTTAGCTCTATCTGCACCAAATTCTTTGACTAAAAGTTTTTGGTTATTGCACAACTTATCGATTTTTTTATTTTTGAATGCAATGTCCATTATAACAGGACTTAGTTAATATTATTCACCCATAAGGTTAACATAATTTTTTTAACCAAACTAGATTTAACCAATAAAACCCGTATTATGATCAACTAGGATTAATCCACACTAGCTAAAGCGATCGCTACTGCACAAGCCTTTAACTCTGGTTGCTTCGAGTCGGGATCTGCTTCGGGATGGGTGAGCGCATTCGCCTCGGCATTGTCTGCCCAGAGCGTTCCCCAATGCATGGGTACAAATAAAACGCCTCTGGCGATCGCCTCCGTCACCAGAGCAGGAAATTTAGAAGAGCCACGACGCGATCGCACTTCTACTAGATCGCCGTTATTAATACCAAACTTGTTGGCATCCTTGGGATGGATTTCGATAAATGGATTTGGGTGCATCTGACGGATTTTGTCGATGCGCCCTGTGCGGGTTTGCGTGTGCCAATGTCCGTAGAGTCTGCCTGTGGTAAGGATAAATGGATATTGTTCGTCAGGAGTTTCAAATACACCTTTAGAATGATAAGCGCCAAATCTAGCTTTGCGATCGGGCGTATGGAATTGGAGATCGGTGTAGAGTCGTTTATTGTGAACTTGCTCTTGTTCAGGATGTTGATCAGAAGCTTGCCATTGCATTACGCCTAGTTTCGCCAGTTTTGCGTGACTAATTCCTGTCATATCGCAGGGGCGATCGCGGGTTATCTGCACGAATTCAGAATGCACATCTGCTGAAGATTGGAAATTAAATTTATCGGCAAAACCGAGGCGGCGACCAACTTCAGCAAAAATCGACCAATCATCGCGGGCTTCTCCGAGAGGCGGCTGAAAGGCTTGGCAGAGCGTAACACAGCGTTCGGAATTAGTCATTGTGCCCGTCTTCTCACTCCATTGTGTCGCTGGAAGTAGAACATGAGCAAAAGCAGAGGTTTCGATTGGGTAATATGCGTCTTGATAGACCGTGAAAGGCGATCGCTTTAAAGCCGCTTTAGTCCGCTCCAAATCAGGAAAACTAACGACAGGATTTGTCGCCGCAATCCAGAGAAAGTCCACTTCATCGACTTCTAAGCCGCGAATTATATCCCATGCAGTACGTCCGACTTGACTGGATATTTGACCATCAGGCAATCCCCAAAATGTTTCTAGTTCAGCACGATGTTGAGGATTAGCAACAAATCTATATCCTGGTAATAAATGCGCTAAGCCGCCAGCTTCTCTTCCGCCCATCGCATTGGGCTGTCCAGTCAATGAGAAGGGGCCAGATCCAGCTTTACCAATTTGAGCAGTGAGCAAATGTAGATTAATGATGCATTGGACTTTTGCTGTGCCTTGAGTGGATTGATTGACACCCATTGACCAAATGGATAGAACTCGTGAAGATTCTGCCCAATATTTAGCAGCTAGTTCTAGATCGTTAATAGCAATTCCACAACGTCGCGCTACAAATTCAGGCGTATAGAGTTGCGTGATTTCAGCAAATTCAGCAAAACCTGTGGTGTGCTGCTCAATAAAAGCGCGATCGCATTTTTCCCATTTCAATAACAAATGGGCGATACCATTTAATAAATCGATATCTGTACCTGGTTGAATCGCTAAATGTAAATCAGCGACTGCTGCGGTTTGGGTGCGGCGCGGATCAACGACGATGAGCTTAACATTGGAATCCTTTTTGTGATGTTTCCGAAAGCGATTGAAAATAATCGGATGACATTCAGCCGTGTTTGTCCCGATCGCAAATAGACAATCGGTAATATCTAAATCTTCATAGCAACAAGGGGGCCCATCGGAGCCGAAACTTTTGGCATAGCCTGAAACTGCTGATGACATGCAAAGCCGCGAGTTAGCATCAAAGTTATTAGTTCCTAAACAACCTTTAAATAACTTTTGAGCAGTGTAATAATCCTCGGTTTGGAATTGCCCTGAACCATACATACAGAGTGCATCTGCGCCTTTGGTAGAGAGCACATGCTGCATCCGATTGACGATCGCATCCAGAGCCTCATCCCAACTAACTTGGCGAAATTCATCATCAAGGCGATCGCGCATCATCGGATGCAGTAGCCGATCTTTTTGAATCGATTCAGCAATAGTCGCGCCCTTGACGCAGACCATACCTTGACTCGAAGGATGTGTGCGATCGCCCCGCACTTTAAAGCGATCGGGAAACTTGACTGTGGGTTGATTGGTTGTTTCCACGACTTCTAAGCCGCAACCAACACCACAGTAGGGACATAGGGTTTTGACGATTTGCGGTATAGATTGAGTAGAAGGGCTAGATGCAGACATAGACGGTTATTTAGCTATTGGCGAACAGCTACTTTTTTGCTAGCGAAACCTTTGACAGCATCAAAATAGCTGGTTTCCGTGAATTTAGAGTAGGGCATAGATTGTAAAGCTGCGATCGGATCGTTAGGATCAAACATTGAGCCATCAGCTAAAATAATTGGCGTTTTATCTTCCTCAATGATGGGAATTTCTAGCTCCTTCGCAGCTTGCTGATAGACATCAGTGGCAAGCAAGTTGTAAATCACCTCTGCGTGATTCTCTGGAAAACTAATCAATCCCCAACGAGCCATTTGGGTCAACACCCATAGATGCTCCTTGCGTGACGGCATATTGCCCACACCAAATTGGCAGAAATCTTTCTCATATTTCGCTTCCATAGTGCTGACGCGATAGGGCCCAGCAAAGCCTGGACGAATATAAACGGGATCGATATTGAGGTAATTGGGGCTTGCCAATGTCAGCACTACTTCATCACGATTTTCTAATGGTTCGCAGAACTGTGCTGCTTCCAACAGAGCCTTGACAAGTTCCAAATGTGTATTGGGATACTGCTCAGCCCAATCTTTACGTACACCAAGAACCTTCTCTGGGTGTCCCCGCCAAATATCCAAATCGGTAGCTACCACAAAACCAACGTTACTATTGACAGCTCTCACATTCCAAGGTTCGCCTACACAGTACCCGATAATATTGTTTGCCATCAGGTTGGCAACCATCTGTGGTGGTGGAATCACAATCACATCTACGTCTTGATCGGGCTGAATCCCACCACTAGCTAGCCAATGCCGCAGGAGTAAGTTATGCATGGAAGCATGGTGTACCATGCCGATCGCAGGATTATACGCATCATCAGCAAATTTATCGATATATGCTTTGAGGGAAGCAAGATCATGCACACCTTCCTCATGAAGCTTATTGCTGAGAGTAATCGCATTACCATTACGGCTCAAAGTTAAGGAAGTGACCACAGGTACAGGAATCTTATTCCCCATACCGAGGCTAATGGCGAGAGGCATTCCTGTGACCATTTGTGCTGCATCCAAACGACCTTCACGGATTCCTTCAGCAAGATCGTTCCAACTGTTTTCCTTGGAGAGCGTAACATCTAGACCATATTTGGCAAATAATCCTTTCTCTTGGGCGATCGCAAAAGGAGCGCAATCAGTAAGAGGAATATAGCCAATTGTGAGATTGGTTTTCTCGATATTTCCCATACTGATCGCTGCCGTGCTCTTATTCTTAGCACGTTCAATCTTGATTTGTTTCTGGCGATCGAGGAAGTTGACAACTTCGCCTCGGAGCCGATAATAGTTCGGGTGATTGACTGACTCAAGCCTTTTGCGTGGATGAGGTAAATCAACGGTGAGAACCTGACCAATTTTCGCTTCTGGCCCGTTGGTCATCATGATGATGCGATCGCTTAGTAACAGAGCTTCATCGACATCATGGGTGATCATCACTGCCGAAATTTTGCTTTCGTCGCAAATCTGCATTAGCTTCTCTTGTAAGCGACCTCTAGTCAGGGCATCTAACGCACCAAAAGGTTCATCTAGCAATAAAATCTTTGGTTTAATCGACAGAGCACGAGCGATTCCCACCCGTTGTTTCATACCGCCTGAAATTTCTCTAGGGTACTTATCTGCCGCGTGACTTAACCCTACTAAATCAATATTTTCTTGAATAATCCGACGACGCTCTTCCTTAGGTAAATCTCTCAAGACTCGATTCACCGCCAAACCAATATTCTGCCTCACCGTTAACCAAGGCAATAGCGAATGGTTTTGGAACACCAACATGCGATCGGGCCCAGGCTCATTAATTTCTCTCCCTTCTAAAACAATACCGCCAGTACTAGCCTTATCTAAGCCAGACAAAATATTCAGAACTGTTGACTTACCGCAGCCCGAATGTCCAATAATCGAGACGAATTCGCCTTCTTTCATCTCAAAATAGACATCTTTGACAGCAACATAGGGTTGCCCATTTTGGGTTTTAAAAACACGACTGACGTGATCGATTTCTAGGAATGCAGACATGGTGGTTTTTAGATAAATTACGAATTACAAATTACGAATTACGAATTGGGGATTGAGCGTTACGATTTAGCAATTAAGGAATCATGAACTATTAACTTGATAATTCGTAATTCGTAATTGATAATTCGTAATTTATTCCGCCTCATCCGCAAGGGCAAAACGGCTATATAGAAATTCAAGAATGTAGTTGCGAAGAGTGTAATAGCGGGGATCGTCAGAAATTGCTTTGCGATCGCGAGGACGTGAGAAGGGTATGTCAACTATTTCGGCGATATGGGCGGCGGGGCCGTTGCTCATGAGGACAATGCGATCGGCTAAGAATAAGGCTTCATCGATATCATGGGTGATCATCAGAGCGGTAACTCGATTGGCTCGCCAAATTGATAGTAGTTCTTCTTGTAACTCTTCGCGAGTCATCACATCCAACGCGCCGAAGGGTTCATCAAGGATTAGGACTTCAGGCCGAATTGACAATGCACGGGCGATCGATACCCTTTGACGCATCCCTCCAGAGAGTTCTTTTGGTCTTTTATTCATTGCTTCAGTTAAGCCCACTAAAGCAAGACTATCTTTGGCAATCTTAGTCTTTTCTTCTTTAGATTTGTCGGTATAAACTTGCTTTACGGCAAGATAGACATTCTCAAAAGCACTCATCCAAGGCAATAGCGAATAGTTTTGGAAAACTACCATGCGATCGGGCCCTGGACGTAGGATTGGTTTTGACTTTAAGCAAATCTCTCCAGCAGTTGGTCTATTAAAACCCGCTACCATATTTAGTAATGTCGATTTACCGCAACCAGAGTGACCGATCACACAAATAAATTCGCCTTCATATACCGTTAAGTTAACGTTTTCAAGAACGGTATAGGGACCTCTAGCAGTTTGGTAAACTTTGGAAACTCCATCTATTACTAAAAAAGGGTCTTGATTTTTTTTCTGGTTGTTATCAGTAAGATCTAATGTCTGCATATTGCTATAGCGAGGTTTAATTGAATGTTATACAGACAAGGGGCTTCAGCCCCTTGTTGGATAGGATGAATTTTACGAATCAGACTGAACAGTAAACTTACTAATGTAATAGATCAATTTGTCTAGGAAAAAGCCCACTAGTCCAATGTAAAACAGCGCAAGAATCAATTCACTACTTTTTTGACTATTGTAGCTATCCCAAATAAAGAAGCCAATCCCTACACCACCTGTCAACATTTCGGCAGCTACGATCGCTAGCCAAGATAGACCGACGGCAATACGTAAACCTGTAAAGATGTAAGGAGCTGCTGATGGCATGAGAATGGTGATGAAATAATCGATCTTACTAAGGCGTAGTACCCGCGACACGTTGCGATAATCTTGGGGAACTTGCTGCACGCCAACGGCAGTATTCATCAAGATCGGCCAGATCGAAGTGACAAAAATTACGAATAGAGCGGCGGCTTCGGTAACGTCTAGACCAACTGATTTCAGGGATTCATTGACACCTTGGAAAGCTGACATGGCGATCGGTAGCCATGCGAGGGGAGGAATTGTCCGTAGAACCTGAAAAATCGGGTCGAAGGCTCGATATAAAAAGACATTTGTCCCGATCGCAATACCGAGGGAAATACCAACAATAGCGGAAGCAGTATAGCCGATTGCCACACGACGCAGGCTAACCATAGTTTTGATACCCAAGCCCTTCTCAATAGTTAGCTTTTCCTTGAGTTCCTTACGGGCAGGACTATCAACCTTATCTTTGGCACTAACATCAAAAGCATCACGATCAAAAAATGGATGCCAGATATATTCCTGTGTCTCTTGCCAAACTTTTGATGGGGACGGTAGAGGAGGCTTTGCTCCAGAGCAAAGAATCTGCCAAATACCCAACAAAAAGATCAGTGCGAGCACTGGAGGAATGATATATCTTGCCTGTTGCTGAAACCATTCACCAATCTTACTGGGGGTGAATTTGGAACTTAAGCTCCCTGCCGCCATTTTGTTTATCTCCTAAAACGTTAAAGATGAATATTTGAAATGATGACAAGGGGCTAAAGCCCCTTGTTTTATAACAATCATCAAAATGGCAATGACATTTTGATGATTAAAAAGCTCCACTGGGTTTGGCTGCAAATTTTTGAAGTGTGGCTACACTTCAAAAATTTGGGGTTAAGCCTTCTTAATCTTCAGATTCTTCAAGTACTCGCTAGGATTCTCAGGATCAAATTTAACTCCATCAAAGAAAGTTTCGATACCACGGGAAGTGCTTTTGGGAATAGCCGCCTCTTGTCCGATCGCTTTGGCAGCTTCTTTCCACAGATCTTCACGATTAACTTTATCTACCAACTTCTTGGCATCAGTATCAGCATCAAAATAGCCCCAACGCATATCCTCAGTGATAAACCATAGATCGTGGCTCTTGTATGGATAGGAAGCATTATCTTTCCAGAACTTCATAGCGAGATCGGGATTGTCAATGGTTCTACCATCGCCGTAGTCAACCTTGCCTTGCTGTCTGCCCAGAATTTCGATGGCAGGGACTTTAAACCATTTGTCAGCACCGACAATTTTACACATCTCTTCTTTGTTCTCAGGCTTTTCGCACCACATCTGCGCTTCTAGAACAGCCATCAATAGAGCCTTAGCGGCTTTAGGATTCTTGTCAACCCAATCAGCACGCAATGAGAAAGCTTTTTCAGGATGATCTTTCCAAAGCTCACCTGTGATTAGTGCGCTGTAGCCAGAGTTTTGGGCAATCAAACGGGCATTCCAAGGTTCACCGACACAGAAAGCTTGCATGTTACCAGCTTTCATATTGGCAACCATTTGTGGTGGTGGCACAACAATTGTGTTGACATCGTTATTGGGATCAACGCCATTTGCTGCTAACCAATAGCGCATCCAAAGGTCATGGGTTCCACCTGGAAATGTCACCGCACACTTAACCTCTTTACCACCAGATTTAATTTTGGCAAAGCTTTCCTTGAGAGAGTCACTCTTGAGGGCAATTTTGAGATCTTTAAACTCATTGGCGATCGAAATGGCTTGACCATTGGTGTTTAGCCTAGCCAAGATATACATCGGCACTTTGTTTCCATTAGTGACTTTACCTTCAGAAATTAGATAGGGCATCGGTGTCAAGATGTGAGCACCGTCAATACCACCCGCATCAGAACCAAGTACGATATTGTCGCGAGTAGTTCCCCAAGAAGCTTGTTTCAGAACTTCGACATCCTTCATCCCATACTTCTCAAACAGACCCTTCTCTTTTGCAATAATTAGAGGGGATGCGTCAGTAAGCGCAATAAAACCTAACTTGGCTTTAGTGGTTTCAGGAGTATCAGCCGCACTGACTTTAGGCGTTGTGGTTGCACTAGCTGAAGGACTAGCCTTGGTTGTAGCTGTACTATCTGCCTTAGGAGTTTCACCACCTCCACCACAAGCATTTAAAGCGATCGCGCTAACAGTAGAAAGTCCTGCGGTGGTCAAAAACTTACGACGAGAGAATGTACTCATTGATTTCCTTAATATAAACTGAATTTGAGTGAATTAGATTGAACTTGTAATTGGTTAGCCGACAGAAATAAGTTCTGCCGATGGTGTTGCGATCGCTGCGTTTGCAGAGTTCTCTTTAGGAGTAGCCCCAAAGCGATCAACTAGGAGCTTGCCGACCACTTCGCGCAAGTCCTCACATGGAACTTTTTCCATTACACAGGTTCCAAGATGGGCATCTTTGCCCACCGTGCCACCCATGTATATGTCCACGCCATCGACAACTTTGCCATCTTTACGAGCTTTGCATCCCGTAAAGCCAATATCGGCAACTTGAGGCTGAGCACAGGAATTAGGACAACCACTCCAATGAATCCTCACAACTTTAGGAAGAACATAGTCTTCGGAAAGTTGTTTGGTAAGTGCAAGGGAGCGATTTTTAGTTTCCACGATCGCTACAGGACAAAACTGGTTGCCAGTGCAGGAAACCAGACCGCGCATGAGGTTGTCAGGATCGACAGGGAACTTCTGAAGCAGAGGATCTTGCAGAAGCGCTGGCAATTGCTCATCGCTCACATTAGTAATGAGCAGATTTTGCTCAACCGTGAGTCGCATATCGCTATTGCCATAAGTGTCTGCAACCCTTGCAAATTCATACATGTCGGCGGCATACATCCGCCCAACAGGAATTTGCAGCCCGACATAGTTCATTCCTGCTTGCTTTTGTTTGTGAACCCCAATGTGATCACGCTTTTCCCATTCGATCTCATCTTTAAGGGCGGCTGGAGCAAGTGGTTTACCCATCTGTTTTTCCACTTCAGCACGGAATTTTTCAATTCCCCACTCATCAATTAAAAACATTAAACGCGCTTTGTCTCGCTTTTCTCGGAGTCCATTGTCTCGAAAAACGATGAGTACCGCTTCACAGAGTGTAACCACATCTTCAGGTGGAACCCATGCATTTAAAGGAATTGCCGCAGCAATACGCTTAGCCGAGAAAAATCCACCAACTAATACATTAAATCCAAATACTTCTTTATTCTCTTCATTAAAAGCTGCTACAAACGCTAAATCATTGATTTCGGCATGGGTTGAATTATCACGACAACCTGCGATCGCGATATTAAACTTGCGCGGTAAATTAGTAAAATCTGAGTTCCCTTCACCATTACTTGTCAGCAAGTTCTGCACTTGAATGGCTAACTCGCGAGTATCGTAAAGCTCATTAGAGTCAATACCTGCGACGGGTGAGCCTGTAATATTACGGATGTTGTCCATCGCTGACTGTACACTTGTCAGTCCAACCGCTCTAAACTTCTCGAACATTTCAGGGACATCCTCAATAAGAATGCCACGCATTTGAATATTTTGTCGGGTGGTGATATCTGCAACACCATGTTCACCGCACTTTTCGACCACAGAAGCTAATACCCGCATCTGAGCGCTACTCAGCAAGCCATTGGGAATGCGCATCCTTACCATAAAGCGACCAGGGGTACTTTTGCGAAAGAATACTCCCAACCATTTCAAGCGATGTTGCAAATCGTCGTTATCGATCGCTTCCCAGCCAATTTCGGCGAATCGGTCGATTTCGGCTTTTACAGCAAGACCATCTTTTGCTGCCTTCAGGTCTTCAATTTTATTTGCCATGCTTACTTAATCCTTGGCTGATGCTTGAGATGTCTAGATGTTAGTAATCACCAAATCTAACGAAATTGTAAATTTCCAGTTCTCAAGCGCTATTTCGACTTTGTATAGGATTTACACTACTTAACGTTTCGATCCCGATTCGTATAAGAAACTACATATTTTTAAGCTTTATTTAATAATTGCAACAAACTAATGCATTAATTGCATATTTGTTTGCAATTATCAAAACGCCATTACGAATCACTATTACTGAATTTCAGTTACAATTTTGTTATGCTTGATCGTCTGCAAAAAATTCTGTCTAGACATGGGATTGCTTCACGAAGAGGTTCTGAGCAGATAATTTTGGCAGGGCGAGTTTTTGTAAATGGCAAGCCCATTACGGAGCTAGGGGCAAAAGCCGATCCAGAACGAGATCGCATTGAAGTTGATGGCAAGTTACTCCAAACCAATGCACCAAAATTTGTATATCTATTACTTAATAAGCCCATAGGCGTAATGAGCACCTGTGATGATCCGCAAGGTCGAAAGACAGTTTTAGACATTCTGCCATCACAGTATCGACATGTTTATCCTGTAGGACGGCTAGACTATAACAGTAGTGGGGCGTTGATCTTGACTAATGATGGAGATTTTGCGAATTATCTAATGCATCCCCGTCACCATGTCCCTAAGACCTATGAAGTTTGGGTTAAAGATATACCTAGCGATCGCATCATTAAACATTGGCAAGAAGGAATTAACCTTGACGGTAAACTTACACTTCCTGCGACAGTAAATATTTTGCAAATTGAACACAATAAATATCCAACCCCACGTACTCAATTGCAGATAATTTTGTCAGAAGGTCGCAACCGTCAAATTCGTCGAGTCGCCGAACAGTTAGGTCATCCTGTTCTGGCATTGCATCGCAATGCGATCGCGACTATTTCGCTTGAAACTCTTAAGGTCGGGGCTTATCGACTACTAATCGATCAAGAAATCAAAACATTGTTTCCAATCTAAAAAGAATTTACATAGTAGCTTAGTACAAGATACAGTAGGCCATGTAGCTGTTGATATGTAATGGGCGGTGCAGTAATTTACTGTGAAAACTTTGCAGAATGTTATATTACTTTAGGTTAGGTAATATAATTACATCAGATTACTTAAAATCGCCAACGACGCTCTAAATAGAACTTGTTGCTGTCCAAGTTCGACTGAAAGCCAACTTGAGTCAATCAGTCCCATCTCTTCCTACATGTCTGTGAGTATTGTGAATATTACAACCTCGAAGCAAGCAGAGAAATTAGCAGAAATCGGAGCGCAATTTAAGCGAATTCGAGAAGATAAGGAATTGTCAATTCCACATCTAACTGCAACGACATTAATTTCTGAGCGCTATTTGCGTGCGATCGAAGATGGTCAAATGGAGTCTTTGCCCGAACCTGTCTATGTGCGTGGATTTATCCGCAAGTATGGAGATGCTTTGGGTGTTGGCGATCTTTCGGAAGATTTTCCTTTGAATCCTGTTTTACCTGAGCAAAAGTGGGCAGGTAGTGCGGCAGCTGAACTTCGCCCTTTACACTTATATGCACTGTATGTTGTCGTAATTGCGGGGGCAGTTAGTCTGTTAGCAACATTCCTGAACTCGCCAGATGCAAATAAGATTAATGATAGTCAAACTAATTTTGGGGATGCAGCTCAAATAAGTTCGTCAAAATCTAACAAAGTGGTCGAGCCTACAGAAATTTTGTTGCCTACAATTGGTGGCTTAGCAGTTTTGAAGCAGACAGGTTCATCGTTACTTGGAGCAACGGTAAATCCTGTGGCCAATAAACCAATAGAAATAAAAAATCAGCCTCTTCCCATAGATATTCCGAATAAACCGAAGTCTCAAATTAATCTTGGGCAAACAACTTCTAATATCAATAATATGCTTTTGGCTTGGACAAGCGGCAGTCTTCCCACGACCAATGCATCTCTAAATAATGCGACACTTGCCAATGGTAATTTTGAATTTGTTGGCAATAAGCCTGTTAACGTGGGTATCCTTATGCAAGGTGAATCTTGGATGAGAATTACTGTTGATGGGCAGACAGAGTTTGAGGGTGTCCTCAATGAGGGTAAAAAGTTAGCTTTATCAGGTGATCGTCAAATCTCTATTCGTGTAGGTAATGCTTCGTCGGTGGCTCTTAGCTATAACAATCAACCGATTAAAGTACTTGGTCGGGAAGGCGAAGTCGCAGAAAGACTATTTGGTACTAACCAAGCTAATAGCAATACTAGAGGCAATGATTCACAGCTACGTGGACTTGTAGAAGTGATGTCTAGCAGTAACTCTCGCAATTCTACTAACTAAGTACTATAAAACCTCAATAAATAAAGCGCCCGCGTAGCGGGCGCTTTATTTATTGAGGTTTTAATTACTCTCAAGCCCACTTTTCTTGACTAATTCCTCTGGAGTTAGTTTTGCTAAAAATTCTCGGAATGCTCTTCTTTCCGCTTCATCAGCATCCTGATCTACAGGAATTGAAGCTTCGAGAATCACCTCTTCCATTACCCAGATCGGACATTTGGCTCGTACGGCGATCGCGATCGCATCACTAGGACGTGCATCTATTTCTTTTTTTATATCACCCTGCGAAACCGTAATTACGGCATAAAAAGTACTGTTTTTGAGTGCATGAACGACGATCCGCTCAACAGTTATGCCCCATGCATCCAGAAAATTAAGCATGAGATCATGGGTCATTGGACGCTCTAGAGGTCTACCATCTAATGCCCCAATAATAGCTTTAGCTTCAGTTTCACCGATCCAGATCGGCAAAGCTCTGCGCTCTAAAGTATCTCGTAGCAGTACGATAGGATTACGGCTTACAGCATCGATAGCAATCCCAGCCACATTCATTTCGATCATTGTTGCTAGCCTTCCTCAAGAAATGAGCGAAAGTACTCCTCATCAATCAAAGCTCTTGATGTGATATTGATAATTAAAGACGATCAATATCTAACTAGCAAGGGTTTTAGTTTTTGAGAGGCTTTTGCACGCTATTATATCACCGTCTTGATCTGGAGTCTGGCTTCTAGTCTTGTTTTTGCTAGTGCTTGGATTCTACATAGATGAGTGTAATTACTTTTCTTCTGCACTAATTTTTACAGCAGGTTTCGATCAAACACCCCCTGAGCACAAAGCTCTGTAGATTTAAACATTTTGGCAATTGCTTTCCTAACAACTACCTAAAACATGAAATCAGACTTAAAAAATGTGACTATCATTGGATCTGGTGCATGGGGATCGGCACTAGCAAATCTAGTACAAACCAATCAACATCATGTACAAATTTGGTCACGCCAAAGTCAAGTATCCCTAGCAGAAATGGTCAGTAATAGTGATGCCATCATCTCCGCAGTCTCAATCAAAGGGGTACGCGCGATCGCCGAACAATTACAAACAGCTAAGTTATTGCCCGATGTAGTTTTAGTTAGTGCTACTAAGGGCTTAGAGCCAATTACGAGACAAACACCATCACAAATTTGGCGATCGCTACTCCCCGCTCATCCTCTTGTGGTTTTATCTGGTCCAAATCTCTCTAAAGAAATTATGGCTGGTCAACCTGCGGCGACAGTAGTAGCAAGTAACCATGAAAGTGCTGCCCAGTTTATTCAAAATATTTTTGCATCCAGAAATTTCAGGGTCTATACCAATTCCGATCCTATCGGGGTGGAATTGGGTGGCACGCTCAAAAATGTAATTGCGATCGCTGTTGGTGCTTGTGATGGTTTAAATCTAGGCACAAATGCCAAATCTGCATTGATTACGCGATCGCTGATCGAAATTATTCGGGTCGGAGTTTACTTTGGGGCGCAACCTGAAACTTTTTGGGGCTTATCGGGTTTAGGAGATCTATTAGCAACTTGCAATAGTAATCTCAGTCGCAATTATCAAGTTGGCTATGCGATCGCACAGGGTAAAAGTCTCGAAGAGGCGATCTCAAATGTGCAGGGTACGGCTGAAGGTGTTAATACGGCTAATGTATTGATCGAAATTTGCGATCGCGAAAAAATTAGTGTGCCAGTATCGCGTTATGTTTATCGATTGCTGAAAGGAGAAATTACATTACAGCAGTCAGTTGAAGGACTGATGGAAAGAGATCTGAAACCAGAAAACTTAGAGAATCTTGAATTACCTGTATAAATGCTATGAAATCAACAATATTTAGAAATTGTGATAATCGCCATGTAGTTTCGTCAGCATGGCTCCATACTCATCTTCACGATCCACAACTCGTAATTTTGGACTGTCGATATTCGTTAATGAATCAAGAACTAGGATTTAATCAATATCAAGAGAGTCATATTGAGGGAGCCTATTTTCTAGATCTTAAACGCGATTTGTCTAGCCCCATTCAAAAGCATGGCGGTCGTCACCCTTTGCCAGATATCAATCAGCTTGCCGCTAAGCTATCACAAATCGGCGTAACTTCAGGCGAAACAATGATAGTTGCCTATGATGATTCGCGGTTTGGTTTTGCTGCAAGACTTTGGTGGCTATTGCGCTACATGGGGCATGAGCATGTAGCAGTTCTAGATGGAGGCTTTGCTGGATGGCAAGCTCAGAATTATGAGACTAGTTCCACTGTTCCATCATTTAGAGTTGGGAAGTTTATCCCAAATATTCAAACTGAATTTGTAGTTGATATTGAAACTGTGAAATCACGGAAAGATTTTCCAGAAGTAGTTTTAATCGATTCGCGAGAAAGCGATCGCTATCGGGGTGAACGCGAACCCATCGACCCGATCGCAGGTCATATCGAAGGTGCAGTTAATTATCCTTGGATGGAAGTTACTAATGAGCAAGGTTTTGTAATTGACAATCAAGGCGATCGCTGGCAGGAAGTAAAAAATGCTCAAGAAGCGATCGTCTATTGTGGTTCAGGTGTAACGGCTTGCGTGAATTTGCTATCGCTGAAACTTGCTGGAATTGAGACTGGCAAGCTCTATGCAGGTAGTTGGAGTGACTGGTGTTCGTATTTAGTCTAAATTGAGAATCAGGGCGATCGCTAGCTTCTCAAACTTGCTCTATTGCAATGCTAATATTTGGTGATGTTTGATAATATTTGCAAATTTCTTGCTGAAACTTATTCTGCCGACATTGCCTCATGGCTTTTCGGTGAGCCAATCCCACTTACCCAAGTCCAACCACAAGAGTTAGCGGTTGAGCCAATTCGAGCCGACAGTTTAATTTTGCTAGAAGCGGAAGGATTGCTACTACATTTAGAATTTCAAACCAAAGCCGATCCACAAATTCCGTTTAGGATGTTGGACTATTGGGTACGTGGCAAAAGGCGCTTTCCTGATAAAAAGATGCGTCAAGTTGTGATTTACCTGAAGGAAACAAGTTCAGATGTGGTTTTTCAAGACAAGTTTGAGGAAAGCACAACTCACCATGCATTTGAAGTGATCAGGCTATGGGAACAACCACTTGCTAATTTTTTAGAATTTACGGGTATGTTACCCTTTGCTATACTTGTAAATGATGGTAATAAAGAGCGCTTATTACAAGATATTGCTCAAAAAATTGATGACATCCCTGAGCAAAAAACACGTCAAACTATTGGAGCCGCAACTTTTGTTTTGGCTGGTTTGGTTTTAGAAGAAAATATCATTAAGCAAATTTTGAGGAGAGATATCATGCGCGAGTCTGTAACATATCAAGCAATTCTTCGTGAAGGTCGCCAAGAAGGTCGTCAAGAAGGTCGCCAAGAGGGTCGCAAGGAAGGTTTAGTTGCGATTGTTTTAAGATTGCTAACCCACAAGTTTGGAACTTTGCCGCCAAAGCTGCATACTAGAATTACGCGATTACATATCCCTCGCTTAGAAAGTCTTGCTGAAGCGATTTTGGATTTTCAGAGTCTTGCAGATTTGGAGCTTTGGTTTAGCAAGAAGAAATAGTTCCATGCATTATGACCACTCGTTGTTCCGAATATTGCGTACCCATGTTGTGCAGTCGTCCATATCTTGACGCTCTTGCCACTTACCTATAAAAGGATCGTTTGTCCAGTCAATTTCTGTTTTTTGTGGTTTGATTGCTGGGGCGTATGTTTGTTGCAAGAAGGCGATGAAGTTTAGGGCTTGGCGTTGGGTTTTGGTGGGTAATGACTCGAATGCTTTGAATAGTTCTTGTTGTGTCATATTCATGGGTTAATCTCCTAAATTCTCAGTCAATCTCTATTTCAAACTTTTTCCTTTTTCTTTCTCTAGCCTCCTAGTTCTCTAATCTTATCAAGAGATTTGTTATACCATTCTATATTCCCTTGCTGTTGATAGAGTTCTGATGCTTTCCGAAAATCTGCCAATGCTTCTTGCTGCTCTCCTCGTTTTTTTTTAATTAACCCAAGACCGTAGTAAGGATTAGCATAATCAGGCTTGAGGCGGATGGCTTCGTTGAAGTCGGCGATCGCTCCTTGTTTGTCTCCTAATTCAGACTTCGCAATCCCGCGACCGTAGTAAGGATTAGCATAATCAGGCTTGAGGCGGATGGCTTCGTTGAAGCCGGCGATCGCTCCTTGTTTGTCTCCTAATTCAGACTTCGCATTCCCTCGATTGTAATAAGCATTAGCATGATCAGGCTTGAGGCGGATGGCTTCGTTGTAGTCGGCGATCGCTCCTTGTTTGTCTCCTAATTCAGACTTCACTAACCCGCGATTGTTGTAAGCCTTAGCATAATCAGGCTTGAGGCGGATGGCTTCGTTGTAGTCGGCGATCGCTCCTTGTTTGTCTCCTAATTCAGACTTCGCATTCGCATTCCCGCGATTGTAGTAAGCATCAGCATAATCAGGCTTGAGGCGGATGGCTTCGTTGTAGTCGGCGATCGCTTCTTGTTTGTCTCCTAAATCATCCTTTGCTGCCCCGCGATTGGTGTAAGGCAAATGCAATTCAGGATTTTTTAGGCGAATTGATTCTGTGAAGTCGGCGATCGCTCCTTGTTTGTCTCCTAAATCATACTTCGCTGCCCCGCGAATGTTGTAAGCATAAGCAAAATAAGGCTTGAGGCGGATGAGTTCGTTGTAGTCAGCGATCGCTCCTTGCTTGTCTCCTAAATCATTCTTCGCATTACCGCGACTAAGGTAAGCCACAGCAAAATCAGGCTTGAGGCGGATAGCTTTGTTGTAGTCGGCGATCGCTCCTTTAAAATCTTTCTCAGCGCGTTTTTTCTTTCCATCATCAAAAAAATCTGTCGCAGTCTTACTAGAAACTGTCTCATTTTGAGAAGGTGAGCTAGTTATCGTGGGAATAACTGATGGTGGTTCTGAAGATGGGGTGGAAGTAGGAGATGGCGAACTAATAATGGGCGGTGAGTTTACAGGTTTTGTAATTTGCCAAATGATAAAACCAGCACCAGAAAACAGCCCGATAGTTATAGCCGTCCCCCACAATCCATTAGAACGAGAGGGGCTGGCATGGACAGGTGTAGTTTTTTGTGAACTTGGATTGGGTTGAGGAATAGTCCGTGGTTTATTTTGAAGAGCCGATCCAACCATTGAATCCAATGCCTTCAATACATCCGCCGCCACCCAACGCCGAGCATGATCCTTCACCAAACAACCCTTGATAATATCAATCCATTCACTAGGAACCCCCTGTAAATTAGGATTCTCCCTCTGGATTTTACGCTCCAATTCTTTAATCATCACGTCAGTATTTACATTACCATCTGCTTCAAACGGAAAATGCCCCGTCAACATTTCTACAATCATCACCCCCAATGACCAGACATCCCACTTAGTCGAAACATCGCTATTACGAAACAATTCGGGCGGCATATAAGGCGTACCCGCAATTTTTGAAGCTTGCATCGTACCTCGATCCAACGCCTTCGACAAACCAAAATCAGCAATTTTCCAAATACCACCCACCTGTAAAACATTCAACAACTTGAGATCGCGATGCACATATCTCTTGTCTTGAGAATTACCAACATCAAGCTCATGCAAAAATTTCAAGCCCTGAGCAATATCCCGCACAATTGCCTTAGCCTCCACCGAAGAAATCCGACCACCCCGTTTTTTCACAAAATCTGCCAGAGAGCAATCTGCCAACTCCATGACCAAATAGAACATCGGAAAACCGCGAATCTCCACATTATTACCCGCGAAATGCTGTACCAGATTTTGATGAGACGGCAAATCAAGGGCAAAATTTAGCTCCTCTAGCTGAATCGTGCCAGAAAGCATCAGCTTTACCGCCACCCGCTTATTTAGCCTTTTACCATTAGCAATCTGCACGGCTCGAAACACACCACCAAAAGCCCCACAGCCCAATAACTGTTCAAGTTCGTATGCGTTGGCTATTTGTTCGCCTTCACATTTTTTCCAGAAATTTTCATCAGGCTGCATCTTGAATTTACCATCGCCCTAACCACAAAAATATTGTGACATAAAAACTTTAGGTAGCCTCAAAATGGTCATGTTATTGGCTATCGCATCAACATCAAACACTAGAGACTAGCTAAAATTAAACTAAACCTCAACCTAGCAAATCTACCCAATCGGGTTCACCCCAAAACAGGTATGAAATATCTGAACGTCCAAGAAGTTAACCCTTCCCTTGCTGCAATTGTTAACGAAGTTTCAGTCAACCAATCTGAAATTGTGATCACTCGCAATGGAATTCCCCTCGCCAAAATCGTTCCCTATACTGCCTCTCGGATTAAACATTACCCACTTCGAGGAATGCCAATTAAGATCTCTGCTGACTTTGACGAACCAATGTCCGATCTCTGGGAAGCACTAAGCGAATGATTTTACTCGATACCCATGTTTGGCTATGGTTACTGCACAATCCCAGCCAACTATCAGAAAAAGCACAAGCAGCAATTTCTATCGAAGAAGATCGTGATGGCTTATTGGTTTCAGCTATTTCTGTATGGGAAATTGCTTTTAAAGCCAGTCTTGGCAAATTAGACATACCTCTTCCTATCGATGAATGGTATCAATTAGCCAAAAGCCATTCAGGAATCATTGTTGAACCTTTAGATCCATTAGATGCGATCGCTAGTAGTCTTTTACCAGAGCCATTTCATAAAGATCCTGCTGATAGAATCTTGGTGGCGATCTCTAGACGATATCAAATTCCACTCGTGACCTGTGATGCCAAGATTTTGAATTATCCGCATGTAGAAACAATTTGGTAGCGATCGCACTATAATCAGCAATCGGTTAACCTAAGACTAGCGATCGCTAAAACTTTAAAACAAGCATCATGACTTCAAGCGCACAAAACCATCCCACATTTTTACTCGTTGACGGACATTCCCTTGCCTTCAGAGCCTTTTATGCCTTTGGTAAACAGCCAGAAGGCGGCTTGCGCACCTCGACAGGAATCCCCACTAGTATCTGTTTTGGCTTCTTGAAAGCATTGATCGAAATGCTCGATCGCGAAAAACCTGCGGCTGTTGCGATCGCATTTGATCTTGCCGTACCCACATTTCGCCATGAGATAGACGATACTTACAAAGCAAATCGTTCCGAAACTCCTGAAAGTTTTATTCCTGATATGCAGAACTTACAAAGGGTTTTAGCAGCGATGAATCTGCCTGCAATTACCCAAGCTGGTTTTGAGGCGGATGATGTATTGGGAACTCTCTCACAGGCGGCGAGTGCTGAGGGTTACACAGTTAAGATATTAAGTGGCGATCGCGATTTGTTTCAATTGATTGATATTGATAAACGTATCTCGGTGCTAAATATCGGACAAAAAGATAAGATTGTTGAATATCATGCTGATCAGGTAAAAGAGCGTTTAGGGGTTTTACCTACGCAAGTCGTGGACTATAAAGCACTTTGTGGTGATGCTTCTGATAATATCCCTGGAGTGCGGGGTATTGGCGAGAAAACGGCGATTAAGTTAATCGAGGAATATGGCAGCTTAGAGAACGTTTTAGCAGCTATACCAAAGATGAAGGGAGCAATTAAAACTAAGCTAGAGCAAGGGATTGAAGCTGCTAAACATTCGCAATTTATGGCAACGATCAAAACTGATGTGCCGCTGCCGATGGCGATCGCAGATTGTGAATTAACGGGTTTTGATACTGCCGAAGTAATTCCTTTATTAGAAGAGCTTGAGTTGAAGGCTTTTGTGAATAGAGTCGATCAGATTCATGCCAAGTTGTCGGGCAATTTTGAGAAGAAGCCTTCAATCTCAGCCCCTGTCTCAAAGAGCAAAGAGACAAATACTGATTCCTCTCAAAATCAGGATAACAACGAAGATGAGGAGTTATGGTTTGACTTTGCCAAACAGGAGGCTGATCAGGCGATCGCAGCTTCAGCGTCGTTAAAGTTAGATGTACAGATAATTGATGCGATCGCGAAGTTAGAGCAATTAGTGGAAACTCTTCGCAGTACTAAACAGCCCGTGGCTTGGGATACGGAAACCTCGGCACTAAATCCCTTTGAAGCCGAATTAGTAGGAATTGGTTGTTGTTGGGGCGATTCGATTAGTGAGGTTGCCTATATTCCTTTAAGTCATAGTGAAGGACAAAATCTCAAATGGGAAGAGGTTAGAGAGATTCTTCGACCTATTCTTGAAGATGTTAGTCATCCGAAATATTTACAGAATGCCAAGTTCGATCGCTTGATGTTTAAGGCGGCGGGGATTGAGCTAGCAGGTGTGGTATTCGATACGATGATTGCTAGTTATGTGATCGATCCAGAAGCAAGTCATAAGCTGGATGATATGGCGATGGACTTGCTCCAGATTCGCACTGTTAGTTATAAAACGTTAGTCGGTAAGCGCAAATCGATCGCAGAAATTGCCATCCCTTTGGTTGCTCAATATTGCGGGATGGATACCTATCTTACCTATCACCTTGTGCCTATTTTGCAAGCACAACTAACCGCAATACCTGAGCTTTGGGATTTATTTCAAAATGTGGAAATGGCTTTAGAGCCGATTCTTGCCGAGATGGAATGGCGTGGGATTAGGATCGACAGAGAGTTTTTGAGTGCTTTTTCCTTGGAATTAGAGAAGGATTTGGATGCTCTTGCGATCGCAGCTTATGCCCAAGCTGGCAAAGAATTTAATCTCAATTCACCTAAGCAATTGAGCGAGATTTTATTGGACAAACTTGGCGGCAAATTTGAGAAGGCATCTCGCAAAAGTAAGACTGGATTCTCTACTGATGTTACTGTACTTAATAAATTAGAAGGTGAGCCTCTGATTGATACCATTCTCGAAAATCGCACCCTTGCTAAACTCAAATCCACTTATGTTGACGCTTTACCATCGCTGATTCAACCCAAGACTGGGCGAGTACATACTGATTTTAATCAAACTGTCGCTTCGACTGGACGTTTGAGTAGTTCTAATCCTAACTTACAAAATATTCCCATTCGTACTGCCTTTAGCAAGCGGATTAGAGCAGGCTTTTTGCCAAAAGAAGATTGGATATTAATGGCGGCAGATTATTCGCAAATTGAACTGCGGATTCTTGCTCATTTAAGTCAAGAGCCTGAATTGATGAGAGCATTTAATGCTGGTGAAGATGTACATACTGTTACAGCGCAACTTCTATTAGAGAAAGAAGAAGTAACTAGCGATGAGCGTCGTCTAGCGAAAATCATCAATTATGGCGTGATTTACGGTATGGGAGCACAGAAATTTAGCCGTGATATCGGTGTGCCTGTAAAAGTAGCCAAGCAATTTATTGATAAGTTCAATCAGCGCTACGAAAAGATTTCTAGTTATATGCAAAGTGTCGAAGCAGAGGCAGAACGCGATGGCTATGTGAAAACAATATTAGGTAGGCGGCGCTATTTTCGCGGACTAAGTCAGATCGGTGGCTATCAAAAGGCGGCGCTATTGCGATCGGCTGTTAATGCGCCAATACAAGGAACTAGTGCCGATATTATCAAGGTTGCCATGTTACGGGTGAATGAACTTTTGTCTGGGTATCAGGCAAAGCTACTTTTACAAGTCCATGATGAACTTGTATTTGAAGTTCCACCAGATGAAGTTTCAGAACTGCAACCCAAAATTAAAGCAGCGATGGAATCAGCTTTAGAGCTTTCGGTAAAGCTAGAAGTAGATATTCATACTGGCAAAAACTGGATGGAAGCTAAGTAAATCAATGAGAAGTAGTGCCTTGCACTACTTCTCATTGATTTACTTAGGAACTCATCGTCTTTTCAATGCGGCGATCAGGAATTAGCCACATGATCGCCACTGAAACGTATAACAAGAAAGCTAACCAAGAATTGACTAAGGAAAGTAGAACCGCTACAGCATAAATCACTATGGATATCTTGCCTTTAAAATCTCTGCCGATCGCGATCGCTAGTGTGGATTCTTTACCATGATAAGAAACAAGCACACGACTAAGAATGTAATAGGCGAGCCCTGACATTAGAAGTACGACACCATAGACCGCAACTGGTACAGTCGCAAAGAGGCTCTCGCCTGTCCATGCGGTGACAAAGGGGATTAGCGATAGCCAGAACAAAAGATGCATGTTAGCCCACAAGATATTTCCATTGACTTGTCTAACTGCCTGTAACATGTGGTGGTGATTGTTCCAATAGATTCCTAAATAAATAAAACTGAGTACATAGCTCAGAAATACTGGAATTAATGGACGTAGTGCTGCCAAGTCTACTTCATGGGGAACTTTTAGTTCTAACACCATGATGGTGATAATAATGGCAATCACGCCATCACTAAATGCCTCTAATCTGCCTTTATTCATTGATGTATACGCTCCTTTCGGCTTAGCGCGAATCTAAGATAGACTCAATAATAGATCGAACAAGTTATTAGCGATCGCGTGGAAGGCGATAGTTATGTACCTAGAAGCTTATGGTTATAGCTCCCAAAATGCTTTTTTCTTTTTGGATTTAGTTTTTGGCTGCTCCCAAAATTGAGGGGTGTATGGTTTAGAAAAAACTGGCTCTTCGATTTCTTCTGGATTAAAACATGCCCACCATGACATACTTTCATGGAAATCATCTAATGATTTTCTCGATAGATTTTCTCTGAGCCGAGCAAAACATTTTTCAACATCGTCTTCCTCCAATATCTTCTGAATTGTTTCAAGATCGATCCACATCTCTTCAATTAGTCCCCTGTCAAAAGCTTCCTTAATCTGATCCATCAACTCTTCAGGATAAAGGTCGCAGATATCACAAACTAGTTGACTATGAAAACATGAACCTTCAGGAGCCTCATCACCCGTGAGCAATCCACCAAAGAAAGCCAACGCATCTTCTCTGGTAATTAGACCTTCAACCACAGCATATACCATTGCAGTAAGTGCTGAACCACGACTAAATTCATAGGCATTTTTATTTAGAATAAGACTTTTAATTCCTTCAAGCGAACCTCCACAAGTTCGCAGCAAAATGACTGGCAAATCTTCTGTGGTTGTATCGCCAAACAGATCGTCTGGAAGAGGATCTGGTAAACTAAACAAATCAACAATTACCTGATGAGCTTTAGGTTCCTTAAAATGCCCAAGCAGCATCAAGGCATAGGTATAAGAAAAATAATCAACATCTTCTGCATATTTTTGTGGATCTTCTCTGACTTTTTCAAGAATGCCAATGAGATGAGGAGTGATTTCTTCTTTGTGGCTTAAAGCAGCTTCAACATGTTCGTGCTTATATTCACCATCATAGATTTCAAACCCAGCCAAAATTTCATCTATATTCACTTACACTGCCTCAAATATTTTTTATATAATAAATGAAAATTAATGCCAATCTATCTACAGAACTCCTCAACTACTACCGCCAGATGAGTACGGAGATGTTCACGGTAGTGGACTTAGAGACAACGGGAGGAAAGGGCGATCGCGATCGCATTATTGAAATTTCTGTTCTTCAAGCTACACTCAAAGACGGAATTCAGCAAATATCTACTGATCTAATCAATCCTCAAATCCAGATTCCTGAACAAATCGTCAGATTTACAGGCATCTCGCAGCATATGGTTGCTGGTGTTGATGGCAGTGATCAGATTTTGCCCAAATATTTGCCAATGCTCCAATCTGGCGTTCTTGTTGCTCATAATATTGGCTTTGACTATTCTTTTCTCAAGGCTGAATATCAAAGATTAGGTACAGAATATATCGCTCCTAAACAACTTTGCACCGTCAAGCTGTCAAGGCTCTTATTGCCACACTTGCCTTCGCGATCGCTACCTAAGTTAGTCAAACATTATGACTTTAATGTTGGTAAGTCGCATCGAGCCGAATCTGATGCGATCGCTTGTTGGCTACTTCTAGAAAAGCTATTGACTCAACTACTCAATGCCAATGACGATGAAATTTTGAATCTATTTGGGCAGCAATGGCTCTCTGTAGAAGACATAGCCATAATCTTAAAACTTCCATTAACTCAAGTTGAAGACCTTTTGACAGATCCCACAATTAAATCAAGGTTCTCGCGTCATCGGCAAGTCAACCTGTATCAAAGAAAAGGAATAGAATCTCTATCTGAAAAAATCAGAAAAAATTAAAGACTTATCCAAAGTAATTTTTGGGGTTTGGACTTGAGTGCAACGCTTTGTAAAGATAGATTCGCAAGATCTACTTCTCAGGTTTTAAATTCGCTGCGGTTTGACCAAATAGAATTTTCTTGCTTTCTTCTGTGATTGTTGGTTGACCAGCAAAGGATTTTGCTTTGTCATAGGCGCGAATAACAGCAGGACGCTCACTGATTTTTGCTAACCATGCTTGGAGATTGGGAAAGTCTTCAATGTTCTGTTGTTGATGCTTGTGCAGAAGTACCCAAGGATAGCAAGCCATATCTGCGATCGAGTACTCTCCAGCGATATAGTCTTTTTCCTCTAGTTGATGATCTAGAACTCCATAAAGACGATTGGTTTCTTTGACATAGCGATCGATCGCATAGGGAATCTTCTCAGGTGCGTATTGAGAAAAATGATGGTTTTGTCCTGCCATTGGTCCTAGTCCACCCATTTGCCAAAATAACCATTCCATGACAATTGTGCGATCGCGTAAATTTGTTGGCAAAAACTTGCCTGTTTTCTCGGCTAGATACTGCAAAATTGCTCCCGATTCAAATACCGATATAGCTGACCCATCATCGGCTGGAAGACCGAATGGATGACGATCAATAATTGCAGGCATCCGATTGTTGGGAGAAATCTTGAGAAAGTCTGGCTGAAACTGCTCACCTACGCGAATATCGATGGGATGAATTTCATACTCTAGTTCTGATTCTTCTAAAAAGATCGTAATCTTATGTCCGTTGGGTGTGGGCCAATAGTAAAGTTCAATCATAGATTTGGGATCTGTCTTTTCTTTAATTGTAGTGCGATCGCTAAATTGGTCTTATTGTAGCGAGCGGTTATCTGTTTGGCATGGACAACCTGACAACTCAAAACTCTTACTAAGTATAGTTGCAGTCACTCGTCTTAGAAACCATTTAAGAATTACTTTCTGCGGTCAAAAGCTCTAAGAGATCCCCCTCAATCCCCCTTAAAAAGGGGGAAGAATTAAATTC